>JAGHAK010000061.1 GCA_021161565.1 Elusimicrobiota bacterium
ACAAAAACGTAATTCCCTGAATTTTTTGAAGGCTGTGGAAGTATGATTTCCTGTCAGGATTAAAACCACAAATTTTTTCAGATTATCGTAGTCAATGAATCGTGTAGATAAATATTTGATATATTTCAGTTTTTCTTGTCTGTCTTTTTCCATAATGCTGGTTTTTATTCTTTCTGCTTCAGCAGAAATTTTGTTTTCCTTCTTTGTGGCCTCTTTCAGCTCTTTCGCCATACGGCATATAAGGGGTCTAACTGCTTTTATAGGTTTGTTTGCGTTTTTGTAATGACTAAATTCGGACAATTTTTCAAATACCCATAAATCGTGTTTTTCCATTGCTCGAAAGAAACTCCATGGGGTTGTGTCTTTGAATACACCATATTTGGTTAGTGCATCCTGCGAAATATTGGCTCTTGTGCCATAGCCGGATTTTACGAATTTGATTTCGAGAAAGATATTTTTTGACTCTGACTTCTGAATTAATTTAATATCGCCCAGAGAATTCCCATAAATATTTCCGATATGTTTTGCTTGTTTTGTTTTCGGGAACGCGGTTTTTATTTTTTGGGCTAAAATTTTGTCAAGAAGAATGTCTTTTCCTGTTAATTCTTTTGCGAAATCAAAATCTATTTCACTGTTTATCAGGCAAATCAGATGTTTTTCACGAAGTTCTATTCTTTTTCGCTCATGCTTTCCCATTTTGAAATTCTATAAAGTTTCTGAAAGTAAAACAAGTCTTGATTTTAGCGTGGTAAATTGCCAAAATAACTTGAATTGCCCCGATAAATCGGAGCGATTTGGAGGAGATATGGAAAAAATACTTGTTGCTTATTCAGGTGGGCTCGACACATCCTGCATGCTGCGGTGGCTTGCCGAAAAGTACAACGCCGAAGTTTACGGCTACTGCGCGGATGTTGCGGGTCTGGTGCCTTCGGCAAAGAGGGAAATAGTCCGCCGCGGTCTTGCCGCCGGAGCGAAAAAAGTAATTATAGAGGATCTTCGCGGCGAATTTTTGAAAGATTTTGTTTTTCCTGCGCTTGAAGCCGACGCCGTTTACGAGGGAGGATACTTTCTCGCTACCGCGCTTGCCCGGCCCCTTATCGCGAAACATCTTGTGGAAATGGCGAAAAAACTGAAAATAAAAACCGTTGCTCACGGTTGCACAGGCAAGGGGAACGACCAGGTGAGATTCGAAACATCGATATACGCCCTTTCTTCAAATATAAAAGTTCTGGCGCCTCTTCGCTTCTGGGAATTTCAAACTCGCGAGGACGAGGTTGCTTACGCGAGGGCGAAAAAAATTCCGATAGAAACGAGGTCGAAAAAATATTCTATCGATGAAAATGTCTGGGGCGTGGCTATCGAGTGCGGAAGCCTCGAAGACCCGTCTGTTGCCCCGCCCGCCGACGCGTGGCAGATGACTGCCAGCCGCCCATTGGGCAAAGAAAGAAAAATAAGGATTTCGTTTAGGAGAGGCATCCCCGTCAGTCTTAACGGCAAAATGGTCGGATCGGTGGAACTTGTTTCGAAACTAAACAGAATTGCGGCCTCTTACAGAATAGGAAGGTCAGATATGGTTGAAAGCAGGGTTGTCGGAATAAAATCGAGGGAAATTTACGAAGCGCCAGCCGCCGCAATTCTGCACGCCGCTCATTTCGACCTTGAACGGCTTATCCTCGACAAAGAAACGCTCCATTACAAGGAAAAAGTCGCGAAAGATTACGCATGGCTTGTTTATAGCGGCAGATGGTTTTCGCCTCTTCGAGAGGCGCTGGATGGTTTTGTCAGCAGGAGCCAGGAGAAAATAACAGGGGAAGTTTCTCTTCTCTTGAAACCCAATGGTTTTGAAATTGTTGGCAGAACTTCCCCGCACTCGGTTTACAGGCGGGAACTTGCGACTTATTCGGAAGGCGACGAGTTCAACAGAAATCACGCCGAAGGATTTATAAAACTTTTTTCGTTGGACATCGCCAAAAAAAGATGAAACTCTGGGGAGGAAGATTCCGCCGCGGCCCGACCGACAAGTTCGTCAGTTTCGAAAGTTCCCTCAGTTTTGATTTTCGCCTTGCCCCATTTGATATAGCAGTAAACAGAGCGTGGGCTAAGATGCTCGCGAAAATAGAAATCATTTCCGATTCGGAACTGAAAAAAATTCTCGCAGGTCTCGACGATGTGGAAAATGATTTCGAAAAAGGCAGAATCGGCAGGGACGATAAATTCGAGGATATTCATACGCTCATTGAAGACCGCCTTTTCACATACGCGGGTGTCGCCGCGAGGAAACTTCCCGCCGGCCGTTCGCGCAACGAACTCATTTCGACGGATGTCCGTCTTTATCTGAGGGACAGAATCGATTATATTATCGGTCAGATAAGGGGTTTTCAGAGGAGGCTGGTAGCCAGAGCCACCGAAAATTCGAAAGTCGTTTTTCCCGCATTCACGCATCTTCAGCCCGCTGTTCCCGTGACGCTCGGACATTTTATCCTGAATTATTTCTGGAAATTCGAGAGGGACAAAAGATTTCTGAAATTTGCGAAAGACGAGGTTAATGTTATGCCTCTCGGCGCCGGCGCTGCCGGAGGAACAACGCTTCCAATCGACAGGGAATTTCTTATGAGGGAACTTTTGTTCAGCAAGGTTTTCGAGAATTCGGTAGACGCGACTTCATCAAGGGATTTCATTCTTGTTTTTCTCGAGGCTTGTGTCAATATGGGAATTCATCTCTCCGGAATTTGCGAGGATGTCGTCATTTTCTCCACGCCGCATTTTGGCTATATCAGAATTCCCGATGAATACTCAACGGGTTCTTCCCTTATGCCGCAAAAGAAAAATCCGGATTTCTTTGAACTTGTGAGGGGAAAAACCGGTAAGATTATGGGAAACCTCATCGCGTTGATGGCCGCGCTTAAAGGGTTGCCGTCGGGTTATAACAGGGACCTTCAGGAAGACAAAGTTTCTCTCTTTGACGCGATAGACGAGATTACGGAAATCCTCGAAATTTTTCCGTCGGTATTTTCTTCCCTCGAATTCGACGAGGCGAGAATCTCGAAATCGATAGAGGACGGAACAATCTGCGCACAGGCGGTGGCGGAATATCTTGTCCAGAAGGGCGTTCCTTTTCGCGAAGCCCACGGCATTGTCGGGAGAATTATCGCCGATTGCGAAGCAGCGGGGACAAAACTGCGCGATTTGAAAATAGACGCTCTCAAAATGTACAGTAACAGATTCGCGGCTGATGTTTTTCCTCTGCTTGACCCGGCGGGAGTCATAAAGCAACTTGCCGTGAGCGGATCGCCCGCGCCGCTAAGATTTGAGCAGCAGTTAAGAATGGCTTATGAGCAGAGCGAAGGGTAAGCCCCGCCAGGGAAAAGCCGCCTCGAGGAAAAATGGGAAAATTATCGTTGTTGGAATTTCACTGCTTGTGCTGAGTTTTTTTAACCTTTCGATGGTCAATTCTGACGCGACGAATTTTGCGGGCAGAATCGCCAGTTTTCTTTTTGTTCTGTCGTGGGTTACGATTTTTTACGGAATTCTGAAAGGGAAATGAAGAAAATTGCCGCCATTTTTTTTCTTTGTTGGGCATCTTTCGCGGTTGCCGAAACGGTTGAAGATTTCATAAAACTCGCCATATCCAACAATCCCGAACTTCAGATTCTGAAAGAGGAAATAAATGTTTCCAGACAGCGGTTGAATCAGGCGGATGCTCTTTTCAGGCCGAAACTTCTTTTGGGTGCGTATTATGACCGATACAATTTGGGTTATCCCTCGATTTTTTCGTCCCGGGTGGGATCTTTTGATTTAATGAGCGCGGGCAAGGATATTTACGGCACGCGGCTTTTTCTGAGTCAGCCGATTTATACGGGAGGTAAAATAACGGCTATAAAAAAGCAGGCAAAAAAAGGTCTTGTGGCGTCGGAAGCGGATTTCGAAGCGAAGAAAAACGAGATTATTTTCGGCGTGAAAAAAAATTTCATCAAAGCGGTTTACGCGAAAAGAATCGCAGAAGTTTTGTCAAACACCTTATCGCAGATAGAGAAACTGAAGTCGCCTCTTTCTTCCAGGAATTCGGCGGAAGATGTTCTGTTAAAGGAAAAAATGGAAAATGTAGTCGAACTGTCGGACACTCTCGCGGAGTTAAACAGAATCGTTTCGGCAGGGTATATCACGGAAGATAAACTTGAAGGAGATGTGAAACTGGACGGAAAAATTTTCGAGGAAAAACTCGCGAAATTCATTATTCTTTCTCGCAGTCTCCGACCCGAAATTAAGGGCATTAAGGCGAGGGAAAATATCGATTCTCTTTCTATGGAAATCGAGAGAAAAACCAAGGTCACGGATGTCAGTTTTTTTTCCACATATGATTATCTTCACGGTAGCGACGGCGAGGAAGGCTGGGCTTCGAATTTCCAGGTCGGATTAAGCGCGTCGTTTCCGCTTTTCGACGGCGGCGCTCAGTGGGCTAAATACAGGCAAACGCAGGCGATGTTCAGAAAAACGCGCATTTTCGTGGCGATGCGGGAAGACAGGATAAAGTCTCAGGTCTGCAACGCTTTTGACAAGTTGAAGATAAGGAAAGATTATTATGATTCCGTTTTGGCGCGAAAGGAGGTTTTCCAACTGCCAGCGCGCGCTTCGGTCAAAGACATTCTGAGATGGAAAGATATTACGGTCAATTATCTGAAAGCGGAACGGGATTTGAAACTCGCGGCGGTGCATCTCCAGTTTTGCGTCGGAAGTGAAATTGAAAAATATTAAACGGTAAAATCAAAAAAATGAAAAATGAAAAAAAATAGTTCACAGTTCATAGTTCATAAAGGTTAGTAAAAATGAAAAATGAAAGATGAAAAATGTAGCCGCAGACCCTTGGTCTGCTAAAAAGTTGAAAAGTAGAAAGGGTGAAAGAACCCACTACTTAATCTCCCCCCTGGAAGGGGGGAGAAACAGAGGGGGGATTTTCCCTTATCAGTTTGTTAACTTGTCAACTTGTCAACTTTTCAACTTTTCAATTTTATCATTTCGCCGTTTTATCGTCCTGTTGTTTTTCATTTTTTCCGCGAGAATTTTCCCCGCCGATATTTCGGATTACCTCTATTTGATGAGCCGGACGGGATGGGCGCGTTATCGGGCAAAGGTGGGAGTCGTTTTATCGGGCGGCGCCGCCCGCGGCATCGCCCATATCGGAGTTTTGAAATGCTGGAAAGAGAGAAATCTTCCAATGGATTTGATTGTCGGAACTTCCGTTGGCGCGATTGTCGGCGGGCTTTTCGCATCGGGTCTGGAAATTCCGAAAATAGAAAAAATAGGCGAAGACCTGAACTGGAACAAACTTGTCGAAGTTAAGGTTATTCCGTCAAGGCTTCTTAATCTGACAAGCATCGTTTCAAACGAAAGAATGACGCAGTTTTTTGACGCATATGTCGGCGACAGGGATTTTGATTCGTTGAAGATTCCTTTTATCTCGGTCGCCAGCGATTTGAAAACGGGGCAGAAAATAATTTTCAGAGAAGGGAAACTTATTCCGGCGATAAGGGCTTCGTCCGCTATCCCCGGTATTTTCGAGCCGGTCGCCTACAAGCATCGTCTTCTTGTCGATGGAGGCGTCGTTGACAATGTCCCCACGGATGTTGCTGTGTCCAACGGCATGGATGTTGTTGTCGCGTCCTGGACAGGCGGCGGCATCGGCGCTGAAGAGCCCCGGAGCATAATCGCAATTCTCACGCGCGTTATTTCGATTTCGGGAATCCTGCTTTCGAAAAAACAGCTTGACGCGGCGGATGTTGTTATTTCGCCGGATTTGAAGAACATTTCGCCGCTCGATATAGGCAAATTCAAAACAGCCGAAAAAAAAGGGTATGAGGCGTGCAGGGGAAAAATCAACGAGATAAAAAAAGCGTTTGTAATCGCGACGCTCAAAAAAATAAAAGATGAAAAGTAGCGTGGTATTCGTTTTGACGGTTTTTCTGATGGCATCCTGCGCAGGAGCGAGGTTTTCCCGCCGGTCGCCGATTGGAATAGCGAAATCGTTTGAGGATGAGGGCAAAACGGATGATGCGATAGAAATTCTGAAAAATGCTTCGCAAGACCCCCGCGAGAAGAATAAAGTCGAAATTTATCTGCGGCTCGCAGATCTGTATGAAAAAAAAGACGACATTGTTTCGCGGATAGAAGTTTTGAAAAAAGCGAAATCCGCCGATGGAAAAAGAGTCGATGTCAGGTTGAAACTTGGTGTTTGTTTTCTTAATGCGGGGCTTCACGACGAGGCTGAAAAAGAACTGCTTTATCTCGTTTCCTTAGGGGCGGAGAATCCCACTCTGTGGAAAAGTCTCGGCGAAATTTATTACGAGAAGGGCAGACTGGGCAAAGCCGATTTTTATTTCAGAAAATTTGCTTCGGCGATTGACGACAGCGGAGTTTTCAGAAAACTTTTCGAGATAAACGAAACACTCGGCAATTTTGCCGACGCGCGCAGTTTTCTCGCCTCAGCCGCAGGCGAGTTTTCCGATGAGGAATTTTCGAAAGCGCTGGCAGTCGACTGGATGAAGGACGGCAACCCCGCCGAAGCGATTGACGAACTTGAAAGGCTGAAAGAAACCGGCGAAAAGAATTTTCTGCTGGGTCTGGCTTATTATGAAAAGCCGGATTTGGAAAAAGCGGAATTTTATTTCGAAAAAGCGGGAAAGGCGGTCAAACCAGCCCGGTTTTTTCTCGCGCTGATTTACTGGCAGAAGAAAGAAAAAAAGAAGGCGCTTGATATATTCAGGGCGCTTTCTGTGGACGAAAAATTCGCTCCTTACTGCGCCGTTTTCCTTGACTAACTTTCTTTATTTCTATTTGAGCGGTTTTTTTGTAATTTGCGCCGTGGATTTGCTGACTTCGGCGCTGCCCATACATCTTTACAAAGTTTTTTCGAACGTTGTCGTGGTCGGAACGGTTGTCGGGATTTATCCCGTTTTTTCGATAATCGCGCGCGTTCCCATTTCAAAATTCGTTTATGCCCGCCGCCTGAAAAAAACTCTTCTCGCAAGCATTTTGCTGTTGGTTGTATCTCATCTTGGATATGTTTTCTCAAAGAGCGTTTTCGTTTTTGTGGTTTTCCGCAGTCTCTTCGGAGTAGGGCTTTGCGCTTTTTTTCTCCTTCTCCTTGAAGCGGTCAATGCCGAAATAGAAAAGAAGGAGCATAGCCGACTTTACGGAATTTTTTCGACGATTTTTATTTTTCCTTTTCTCTTTGCCCCGGCAGCCGGAGTTGCAATTTTGAGGAAATCCGATTTTACGGTTGTGATAGCCGCATCTATTGTTTTTTATTTGCTTTCTGCGGCTTTTGTCTTTTTTATCAGGGAAAAAAATCTTTCGAAACCCGGTTTTGATTTTGGAAATTTCAAAAAGTATTTTTTCTCCGAAAATGCCCACTTTATTTTGCTTTTCGCGATGATTTTCGCTTTTTCCTCGTCGGTCGTTTTTCTGCCGATTCTCGCTTCAGAAAAAGGTTTTGAAAATTTCGCGTTCGCATTCACATTTTACGGAATTTCGACGATTATTTTCAGGTTTCTCGCGGGTAAAATTTTTGAAAGTCTGAGATTCGAAACGAACATTCTAATCGGCAGCGTTTTTGTTTTTTTGGCCATTTTAGGTTTTGGAATTTCCAAAAACTACGCCGTTTTTTTTCTTTCAGCGTGTTTGAACGGCGTCGGATGGGCTTTTTTCGAATCGAATTATATCCCGTCTCTCGTCGCAGGCCGGGAGAAAAAGAGCGAACTGATTTCTCTTTACAGCACCATTTTTGATTTCGGCTATTTTCTGGGGCCCGTTTTAAGCGGGATTTTTGTCGGGAAATTCGGCGCGAAAAATCTTTATTTCGTTCTGCCCGCGGTCTGCTCCGCCGGCGCTGTTTATTTTTTTATCGCCCACAGAAAATAAATTTAAGTGAAAAAGTAGCGGTCGCCGTAAGGCGACTGTATAGAAAATTAACCTGAATTATTCACCCCGCATTTTGCGGGGAATAATTCACCCTTCGGTCCGCCCCCGATTTTATCGGGGATGCATGAATAATGCAGGTTAAAAATTAAAATGCAAAATGGAAAAAGAAGAAATTGTAGCCGCCCCGCCTTTGGCAGGGAAAATACAAAAAAGCAAATCTTGCGCTTTGTATCTACAAAAAGTAAAATAAAATATTAGTGGAAAAGAGTTTTTTTCAAAGGGCCGCTGAAAAGCGCGAAAGCAACGGCGGCGTGGAGATAGGCGCTATGAGTAATTTAGTGCCGGCGGAAGTTATAGCGAACAAGATATTTTTAATTCGTGGGCAGAAGGTAAAGGTCGAGGGAAAATCGGCCACCAATTGTGAGCGGTTAGCGCTTTTAAGACATTCTTTTTTTCTTATTACGGGAGGTTATTATGGTGTCTAATTATACGATTGTGATTGTCAAGAGTGGGGGCTGGTATGCCGGTTATGTAAAGGAACTGCCAGGGGCTCATTCTCAAGGGAAAACGGTTAAAGAAGTGAAAGCGAATCTAAAAGAAGCGATTAAGATGATTGTGGAAGCAAATTACAGACATTTTATCGCGGGAAAAAAGAAGTTTCTGGAAGAAAGAATTTCTGTCCATGTATGAAAAGAACGGTTTTGTTAAAACATTTGCTGAAAAATGGCTGTGTTTTAGAACGGGAAGGCAGGCGGCATTCTTTGATCTATAATCCCAGAAACGGGAAATCGGCAACACTGCCCAGGCATGTTGAAATAAATACTTTTACGGGAAGGGCAATTTGCCGCGATTCAGCCTGAATTATTCACACTTGCACTATGCAAGTGGTGAACTGACGAGAAATAATGTAGTGTGAATAATCCAGGTTGGAGAACTTTGTTCTTTAACGATTAAAGATGGCGGCATTGTACCGCCATCGGAGGAAAAACCTATACCGTCGACAGAGTTGGTGGCCTTCTCTAACGAGATAAATTGTAGTTTATTTCATTCAAAATTTTATGCTTTTTATTTTTTCGGGAAACGGAGATAATTCGGCTTCTTGCTGATGGCGTTTCTTTTTTGTAAAATTGCTTTATACAGAAGGTTAAAGCAATTATAGGGTTTACTAAAATATGGTAAAAAAGGGGGGTCTTAATGAGAAAGAAGTTAATTATTGTTTTGTTTTCATTTTTTGTGTCAGTAACATTTTTTGCAGACAAGGTCAGATGTGCAGACAGTATTGATTATAAAATCGGTTATGAGATCATTCCAGGAAAGTTCTATTCTCCGCAGTATAAAAGCCAGTTTCAGGGATATACCGATTGGTCGGGTAGTCCTGCGTGGTCTGTGGCTTCGTCCACGCCCGGTACGTATGAAAAAAATGTTGGTTTTTCAATCCTTTTTCTAAAAATGAGCAGAAATCGACAAATTACGCCGAATTTTTCGGCAGGTTTTGAGACAGGGATAGGAATACACATGGGAGGATTTTCAAATGAATGGGGCATTCCTGGCGGAGTTTCCACAAACACTGTTATTACTGCTGAATATCCAGAGAGCCCGACATGGACATATTATCCCAATGACAACTATTCATGGTTTTACAAAAAGGAAATGAATATATTCTTTATTCCTGTTTTGGGAAAAATTGCGTATGAATGGAAGTTAGAAAAAACAAAACCGCGAGTGGAATTGGGCGCAGGTGCGTATCTTATTGGAATAAAGACATCATATTCCTATGGTAAGAAGTATGTTAAAGATACGGGTGTTTGGGAAAAGGGAGATATTGTTATAGATTCCTCGTATGATACAGTTTTGTCCCCTTTTGGTTTTGTAGTGCCGACAATCCAGTTTGCATCAAGTATCGATTATGAAATTGCGGATGGTATTCATATGACTTTTGTTGTTGGAGCAGGGTGGCTCAGCACAAAGTCGAAGTATGATGAGTCCACTGTGCGGATTGGCAGCAATAAGGGAAATGTGAAAGACGGATTTGAGTTGGGCGGTGTATCATATAATGTGGCGATAGGGGTAAAATTTCCTTTCAGGTCGTTTGGAAGAAAACAGTCGTATAATTCGGGTGTTGGATTGAGCAAAAGAGAAGTGATTGCGCTTAAAAAGAAACTGTGGAAAAAAGCTGTGGTGCAGTACAATAAAGGAAATTACGATAAAGCAATAAGTTACTGGGAGAAAATCCTTGACATTGACCCTAACCACAAGCCATCTCTCAGGAAGATTGAGCAGGCAAGAAAGCAAAAGAGAGAATTGTGGGGGGAATGAGGCGTAGTTTCTAATAGCCGATTTGGGATTAAGTGGCTTCTTGCCGACAGCGTTTCTTTTTTGTAAAATTGCTTTGTGAAAAAAGTCAGGTCAATATATATCTTTATTTTTTTCTGTCTGTCTTGTTTCTTTACAGAGTTGTTCGCTGCCTCCGTTGTCAGAATAAATGAGGTGGCTCCTGATGAAAACAACGGGGAAGATTGGTTGGAACTTTATGTCGCTACCACCACGGCGGTTAATTTAAGTGGATGGGCTCTTTATGAGAGAGGCGTCCTTGTAAAAACACTTCCTGCCATCACCACATCACAAGCGTATGTAGTTATCAAATGTACGCCGACTGCCACACCACCTGCTGATGAAACATTAGATTCTAACGGGAACGGTTATTTTGATGTTTATATAGATTCAAATTCATGGCCTGGTTCCACAGGTTTTTCAGCAGGGGCTGCAGGTGACAACGTTTTTTCAATCAGGGACAATAACGGAGAGATTATAGACGGGATTTTTTGGGTTAACTCAGTTGGCGGTAGTGTCACCTCAGCCTGTGAATCGCCTTACAATGTGTTGGTTTCAACAGGTCAGTGGTCGGGTAGATTAATAGACATAAGCGATGAAAGTACTGATATTTATGCGGAATATGCCGCTGTTAAGTTTCCTGCCACCGCATCGGTCGGGCGGGATAGCTTTTCTACGGATCTCGATACAGAAACGATCAATTACATCGCGAAAAACGATTGGTTTGCCCAGAACACAAAGACCATGGGTTTTGCAAACGACACCTCGGGACAGGATATAATGCCTCCAGGGGCAATAACTGACCTTTCTGTGTTTGAAACATTTGAAAGTTCTGTAACGCTCAGATGGACAGCATCAGGCGACGACGGATATTCAGGTACTGTTTCTAGATACAGGGTGAGATACACGACATATTCCATCAGCAGCCAGAAAGATTTCTGGAACGCCACAGTTTATGATGCTTCAGGCTGGGTGGGGTTGCTTCCGGCTGGACAAACAGAAACCAGACAGATTGATGGGCTTTTGCCGGCTACCACTTATTATTTTATGATTGAAGGTGAAGATGATGTTTATTTACTTGGCCGCTCGCCTGAGAATTGTCCTATTTCGGGACTTACAGAGCCTGACTCAATACCTCCTGGTCCTGTAACAAACCTTAGCGTTTCTCTCTACAATTCTCTTATAGGTTCTGTGAAGTTGACTTGGACAGCGCCTGGTGACGACGTTTATTCTGGAACCGCCACGGAATTCGACATAAGATTTGCAACGTTTGCTGTAAATGGCTCGACTGCCTCATGGTGGAATAGCGCTAGACAGGTTAAAACCCCATGGGGTATTGAACCGTCTCCACTTGTGGCGGGAACAACTCAAATGATGGTTGTAAGCGGGCTTTCTTCTAACTGCACGGTATATTTTCATATTAAAACAAGGGATGATAATCCTTCGGGTTGGTCAGGTATAGACACTGGCATGGAACAGGAAATTTTTATTCCCAAACATATTCTTCTAAGCGAAATCTGCTTTGACACGGATTTGACAAATGATACGAGTTCGTTTGTTGAAATTTACAATCCCAGTACTGGTACTGTTGATTTGACAAACTGGAGCATCGAAGCAATAAATGGTTCTGGCGGAAGCGTTTTGCAAACGGTAAATCTGTCTGGCACAATAAAGTCGAGAGGTTTTTTTCTTGTTTCTGACACTGGTACAACCTTTGGCGTGACCGCGGACCAGGTTGCAGCGGGTCTAGGCAGCAATTTGCAAAACGGGAAAGATGGCGTTTATTTAAAATTTAACGGTTATATTGTTGATGTTGTGGGCTATGATGGAGGTGGAACTGCGGATCAGGATAATTTTTATGAAGGGAATTTGGTTCCGGATTCTGGTATCAATGAAAGCATTGAGCGAAAATCTGGACCCATCCACGATGAAAGCGGTGGCAATGGTTATGACACACATAATAACCTGAATGATTTTAGAATTCGCACGACCCCTGACCCTCAGAACAGTTCATCTTCGATTGAGCCGCCGAATCCTGACTATGCAGCTCCTTGTGCGATTTCGAATTTGACTGCTCTCGCTTCTGGAAGCAGTCTGGGAGGCAGAATACAAATTAAGTGGACTGCACCAGGTGACGATGGCACAGGCACGGGAGATGCAAGTCAGTATCTGATAAAATATTCGACGAAATACATAGGTCCTGACGATTTTTACGCAGGTTGGGTATCCACATATGGATATTTTCCCTGCGGCACTGCAGGCGGAGAGGAACTGAAAAATCTCACGGGTTTTTCCGAGGGGACAACTTACTTTTTCGCGATAAAAACGGAGGACGACGCGGGCAACTGGTCGGTCTGGCCGGGGACATCCGCAATCGTGAATTCTCAGAGTTTTTCTCTTCCGACATCATCCGCGCCTGCTGCGGTGACGACTCTTTCGGCTCTCACAGGCGGAAACACAGGCGAAGTCGATCTGAACTGGATTGCGCCGGGCGATGACGGAACCACAGGAAACATAACAGGCGGAAAATATAGAATCAAATGGGCGACTTACACAATAACCAACTGGAATTCGGACTCTTGGAACGATTATCAAAACAAATACGCGCTGGAGTTTGACACAGACACAATTGCCCTTGAACAAAACTGCCGCACGATTACAGGATTAAGGCAGGGGGTTACATATTATTTCAGGATGCAAACAGCCGACGAAAAGCCGAATTGGGCTTCTCTTTCCAATTTCGCAACCGCATGGGCGCAGGTGTCTTATCCGCCTGCCAAGCCGACGAATTTCACAGGCACTGCGCTTTCCACAACTTCGATAAAATGGTCATGGACGGACAACTCCTCAAACGAAGACGGCTTCAAAATCGAAACTTCAACAGGCGGCGTTCTTGTCAGTTCCGACACTCTGACTGTGAATACGACTTCCTGGATCGAAACGCTTACCCCGAACACTTCGTCATTCGCTTACAAAATTTTTGCTGTAAATGCTACGGGTTCCGCTTCCACGATAACGGTTTCGGGCGCGGTTTACACTTTTGCGAATCCTCCCGCAGGTTTAGATTTCACAAATGTTTTTACATCAAGCGTGACTTTTTCGTGGGGCGCGAATTCGAATCCTTCCTATACGAGATGGAAAATTTTGAGGTCAACGGATAACTTTACTACAAGTACTCAGACAATAAAAGACTTCAGCGACAATTTTACAGCCACGACATTTACAGATACGAATCTTATTGGAAGTTCCACTTATTATTATAAGGTCTGCGCTCTGAACAAGGATAATATAGCGAGCGATTATGTTTCCATTTCAACAGAAACATTTGTTGGCAATCTCTTTGTCGTGATAAACGAAGTCGCCTGGATGGGAACGGACGCGGGCTCTTCGTATGAATGGATTGAACTTTACAACAATTCATCATCGAGCATAAATTTGACCGGCTGGCAGATTTTTGGCAACGGTTCTCTCAAATGTGATTTATTGGGGATACTTCCCGGGAAATCATATTATCTTATTGAAAATTCGACGGAAACGGTTTACGACATAGACGGGGATTTGACGGACAAAATGACTTTGAGCAACACCGGCGAGAAATTGGAACTGCTGGACAACAGAAGTTTCGCCGTTGATACTGTTGACTGTTCTGCAGAATGGTTTGCAGGGTCGAACACCGTTCCCAAAGTCACAATGGAAAGGATAGACACAAGTGTTTCAGGAAGCACTTCAACCAACTGGATGAGCAACAACGGCATTACAAGAAACGGAATTGATTCGGCGGGCAATCCCATAAACGGGACACCGCGAGCAAGAAATTCCGCTACAGTTCCGCCTTCGGCGATTTCGAATCTGACCGCTCTTTCACACGCAAGCATTGAGGGAGCAATAATTCTCCAGTGGACGGCTCCTGGAGATGACGGAACAACAGGAACCGCAAGCCAGTATGTGATAAAGTGTTCGAGCACAGGAAATATCGGCGAAGGAAATTTTGATTCAGCCGCGCTTCTTTCCTCATTCAGTCAGTCGCCTTCAACTGCGCCTTTAAGCAGCGGTTCTTCGCAAAGCATGACTGTGACAGGTCTTGTGCCTGGCGTAACCTACTGGTTCGCAATTAAAGCGGAAGATTCTGCGGGAAATTTGGGGTTCTGGTCAACAACGACTGTCAATTCGCAGAATTACGCCGTCGCTTACGACACAAATCCCGCGGTTCCTACAGGCCTTGTTGCCCAGCCGATTTCAACCTCGGCAATAAAAATTTCATGGGACGCCAATTCGGAAATCGATTTCAAACAGTATCGGCTTGTCTGTTCGAGTTATTCCGCAAGTGTTGGTTTTACTTTTCTCAATTCGACTTTCACAACTTTGACTTATACGCACGGCAACCTTGAGGAAAATAACACGTATTATTACAAAATCAGGGCAGAGGACGATATGGGAAATGCGAGCGCTTATTCCGCTGTTGTAAGCACATATCCCAGATACATTCCGCTTTACGCTCCGACGAATTTTTCGGGTGTTGCTCTTTCCACAACTTCGATAAAATGGTCATGGACGGACAACTCCTCAAACGAAGACGGATTCAGAGTCAAAAACTCGACGGACGGAGTTTTGAAAAGTTTATCCGCCGACTCTACATTCTGGGTTGAGACAGGGCTGACCGCGAACACTTCTTATTTCCGCTATGTCGAAGCGTACAATGCGATTGAGACAAGTTCATCATCTGCTTCCGTTATTTACACTCTCGCAAATCCTCCTGCAAACTTTGTTGTGACTTCTGCCGCTGCTAATTCCGTTTCTTTTTCCTGGACAGCGTCTCCGGATGCGACTTGTTATGGCTTGTCAAAATCGATAGATAATTTTTCGGCGAATATCAGCACTTTCGTGAAATTTTCGGATAATCTCACGGTGACGACGACGGTTGCGTATAACCTAAATTCAGGAACAACTTACCGGTTCCGTTTGTGGGCTTACAATGGTGACGGTGTTGTTTCCTCTTATCTTGAAACTTCAACAAGAACAACAACTCCCATTCTTTTTATAAATGAAGTTCAGTTTGACGGTTCGCCCGACTGGGTTGAAATTTACTGCGCTGACGACGGGAACAATGGAAACGGAATTGACATTTCTTCTTATGTGATTACTGATATGGATGGAACAGACCCAATTTTAAGCACGAATACCATTTCATCAATAATCATAAAAACAGGAGAGTATGCTGTTGTTTATTCATCAGGTGGAGTTACAGAGACATCTTCTTCTGACGATAAAAACGGAAACGGGATTTTTGAGATTTATGCGGACTGGGGAGGATTTAATCAGACCGATGACCAAGCGGTTTTGAAAGACGCCTCGGGAAATGTTGCTGACGCTGTCTGCTGGGCAAACGATGACGGGACATGGATCGAGCAGGGCGATGTGGATTCGCTCGCAGCCGCTGGCGAGTGGAACATCGCGGGTTCCACGGCGGCGGAAACGGATTGTTTTGATTCCAATCTTATCGCATCAGTTTACACTGTGAAAAGAGATTCATCATCGACTGATACCAACGACAAAGCCGACTGGTCTGTCGAAATCGAACCTACGCCGGGGACAATAAATCTTCACAGGGCGATTTTGACTTTCAATTCAAATTCCTATTCGGGAACCGCATCAAGAGCAATTATAACTCTCTTGGACAGCGATTTGAATTCTGACCCTTCTTCAAAACAAAGTGTGATTGTAAAAGTGACATCGACCGTTGACGGGGCAGGGATAAATTTCACTTTGAAGGAAACTTCTGCCAATTCCGGCGTTTTTACATCGGACGCCAACGGAGTGAATCTCGGTTTCACGCAGGATGAGAGCATTGATTACGATAAAATAAAAATTTCAGACGGGGCGATTTTCACGGTTTCTTACATAGACCCTTATTTCGGCGTTTCGGTTGCGACCGCCTCATGGATTTCGCCGCCTGTGATTATATCGGAAGTCTATATTAAACAAGGCGAAATATGGGCAGAGTTGAGAGCAAACAAAGATTACGACATTTCAAGTTTAATGCTCACGGATATGGACGGAACGGACCATCAGTTTTCTTCAATTGCATCTCCGATAAACGTGTCCACGGGAGATTTTATCGTTGTCTATCTCGGCGCTTCCTCGTCGGAGTATATTCCGAAGGGGACGAATGATTACATCGTAATAAAAAGCACGGACGAAATGCCCGCGAGCACGGACAATCAGATTGTTCTCGACACTGACGGAGATTACACAAACGGAGGGTTCATAGATGCCGTTGTCTGGTGCAATAACGACGGCACTCTCGCTTCAGACCAGAAAAATGATGCGGAAGATCTCGCAAATCTCGGCGAATGGCTTCTTAATGGAACAACATATTTTACGGAAGCAGATGGAGTCGCCATTGATGAGACAAAAGGAACTGTTATCGCAAGGAGTTTATCAACAGCAAACGACAATAATTCAAAATATGACTGGGATGTAAGAGTTTCTTCTTCTATGGGAAGAGAAAATGGTGAGGATGGTTCTGTTTCTCTGGATAGAACTGATTATTTTGGCGCTTCGGATGAAGCGGTTGTCACCGTTTCGGATGCGAATCTCAATTCTGATTCGTCTGTTGCTGAAACCGTTGATGTCAATGTCTATTCTTCAACAGATCCCACAGGCATTTCCGTGACTCTTGTCGAAACTTCATCGGATTCCGCGGTTTTTCTTTCGACTTTCGGCTTCATCGAATCGAGTGTCTCCGACGACGCAAACGATAAAATCGCGGTTACGAATCTTTCGACAGTCACCGTGAAATACATCGATTCCTGCAATGATTCAAACGGAGTAAGCACTTTCACGGCGTCAGCGACATATCACCTGACAGGCGTCGGCGAGATTTACCTCGACAAATCCGCATATGCAGGGTTGAATGCGACCGCTTATGTCACAGTTTATGACGACGACCTCAACACGGACAGTTCTGTCGCTGAATCGACAACGGTTTTTGTAACCAGCGACTCTGACGCATCAGGAATTGTTCTCATTGTTTATGAAGACGGTCCTGACAGCAATGTTTTCAAGTCGAGTTTCGGTTTCACCTCAGGGGTTTCAACGTTTTCTCCCCCTAAAATTTCCGTTTCAAACAACGATTTTGTCTCGGTTACATACATTGATGCCGACACTCACGGAGTCGGCAGTTCGACAAAAACGGCTTCTGCTCGGTGGCAGAGCGCTTTCACAGGCATTGTCAGATTTGAAAATTCTGTTGCTTCCTCGACCGACACTTTTGTCGAAACAGGGGACAGTTTGAATATAACGCTTTTTGATCCCGACCTCAATCTTAATTCGTCCGCTGTGGATTCGGCGACAGTGACGGTTTATTCCGTGTCTGCGGACACAACAGGTTTTAGCGTGTCTCTTGCCGAGACGGGAGTTGACACTTCGAGTTTCACAATTTCGGGGAGTTTAATAAATTTCAGCACTTCGTCCTCGAACGCTTCGACGAATACTTTGTGGGTTCTTGACGGAGATACGGTTGTTGTCCGATATATTGATGAAAGAGACGATGCAGGCGCGACTGCTTACGCTTTTGATTATGCGGTGTGGTTTGCCTCAATCCCGCCGTCCGCCGTTACGGATTTGACAGCGGCTCTTGTAAATGAAAGCGATGTGCGTCTTTCATGGACATCTCCCGGCGACAACGGCACAACAGGACAAGTGGTAAGTGGCAAGTGGCGAGTGGATTACTCCACATATAACAAATTATGGGATGTGGGAGTTTACCAAATTGAGAAATCAACTTCCTTTCAGCCACTTACTACTCACTACTTACTACTTACCAATCTCACAGAAGGCTCAACTTACTATTTCCGCATCTGGGCTGCCGACGAGATTCCTTCCTGGAGCGGCGTTTCTAATTCCGCTTCTGTTTTTATTCCGCTGCCTTTTACATCCACAGGCACAATCTCAGCTTCAGGTTCGGTTTTCGAAACGATTTTTTCTTCGGTTGAAATTACGGTTTCCGATTTGGACAGTTCAGGTTTTGTTATCGTAAAAATAACATCTTCGGCTGACTCCTCAGGGATAACCTTTCAACTTCCCGAAACAAGCACAGGCGTTTTTTCGGGATGGTTGTCTTTCTCGACTTCGACAAGCGCGGACAATTCGAGCATAAAAGTTGCTGACGGAAGCATCGTGACGGTTTCTTATTTTGATATTCCGTCGGGAACAAAAACAGTAAGTTTCATTTATAGGGCAATGAAGACATCGGAAAGTTATATTTATGTCGAAGAAAATCCTCCGGGCACAGATGACAGAATAATAGGGGAAATTCAGAGTGTAAATCCGGGCGTCGCCGTTTTTGTTTCGACTTCAGCCACAGGCGGAGTATTTCTCTCCTCAACGACAGCCGCTTCCGATGGAAGTTTTGTTCTGGATTTCGGGGACAATTCCAATGGAACGGGCTATTCTACTATTTACATCAGGGCGGGCGATTCTTTTATTTCGGTTTCGAGGAGCAATGATATTGTCTGTGATGTGGTTTCGTCGCTCATTGTTTTCAACTCGAATCCGTGGGGAACTTCTCCGGATTATCTGACAGGAAGCGCAGGTTCTGTGGAGTCATCGGCGACAATAAAAGTTGCCACAACGCAAAGCGAACTTTCCGCGGCATCAGTTTCGGCATTTACGGTTTTTTACGCCACTGCGGACAGTTCGGGAATTTTCAGTATTCAGATAGGGGATGCGTACAGAAAATATAATCAAATTTTTGTCAGAGCCACAGATGCGGTAGGCAATTATAGCGAGATTTCGAAAACCGCGACAGCAAGTTCAATCAATTTTTATCCCCCTGCGCCGAATCCTTTCAAAGTCGACAGAGATGGTTATCTTGTTTTTATGTATGATTTGCCGACTGCTTCAACCGTAAAAATAAAAATTTTCAGCATTAGCGGAGAACTTGTCTGGGATTACGCCGAATTCCATGGCGCGGGCGCGAATATAAAAAAGAGGTGGTATGCCGAGGATACGGGCGGCGGAAAAGTGTCAAGCGGCGTTTATATCTATCATTTCAAGGCCGGTTCTTTCACGAAAAAAGGAAAAGTTATTTTAATAAGATGAAACGTTTATGCCCCGATAAATCGGAGCGCAAAGGGGAATGAGAATACCCCCTACTGTTTCTCCCCCCTTGAAGGGGGGAGATTGAGAGGGGGGATTTA
>JAGHAK010000117.1 GCA_021161565.1 Elusimicrobiota bacterium
GTATTGATGATAGAATATACTCTGGTTTCTGGAGTCCATATTCAAGTTAAAAAAGTCCACTTTGTGCCAATCGAATTCTTGGGTTGGGATTGTTTAACAATGGGTGCATTAGGCTGGGGGCAAATACAAATTGCTAATGCAAGTAATATTGTGGTGAATCAAGCATATTCGAGAAAAAAATGGATGTTAGAATTATGTGATATTTTATTTGAATTTTATCCGCGGGAGATTGGAAAGATAAAAGATAGAATAGAGTACTTTAAGAAAGTCAAGAAACAGTGGGAAGAAAAATCAGACATTTGGAAATAATTATGAACAGTGAAGAATATTTAACTCGTAACTCTGACATGGATTGAGTAATAAGCATCTAAAAACAGGGCACTCACTGGACGGGAAAACAAAATTACAGGTACTTGATTTTTTTTGTTTCTTTTTGTTAACATAACAAGAATGGTTAACAAGTGTTAACCATTTTAATAGGGGGGCAGAATGGTGGAAAAGGAGTTTTTGTCACTTTCCGAATTAGCGGAAAAACTCGGAATCAGCAGAATAGCGGTTTATAAGAAGGTCAAGAAAGGAGAAATAAAAGCCATCAGAATCGGGAGAAATTATGCAGTCCACCGCAGTTATATCGATAAAATTGAAGGGAAAAAGTTGACGGCAGCGGATAAAAGACGTCTGGACAGAGCATTAAAAAAAGTTAAAGATGAATACGGCGAAACACTGAAACTGCTCGGCAGGGAATAGGCACAGATGAAGACAATTACGATAAAAGAAGTTGAATATATCGCCCATCGCCTTGCAAAAATAGTTCTTGAATTTAATGAGCCGATTCCGGTTTATTCGACCAGATTTCCAAATGTTCTTGAAGGTTGTGTTGCTACGCCTTTTCAGAATTTTGGCGGGAAACTGCTTTATAAAGGGCTTATTGGCGTGGCATCGATACTGTTCTATCTGATGGTTAACCTGCATTATTCATACTAATTGAGGAAACCGCCCTTTCAGGAGGAGAGGATATGATGAAAAATAGTAGTAAAAAGGAATTGAAAAAGTTATTATGTATTCGCCATCCCTTGCAAGAAAGGGCGGGGTTAACCCCGCCCTTGTGTACAAGGGCGGCCCGAAGGGCAGATTATTCACACTTACACTTTGTGATTGTGAAGCGACGAAAAATAACGCAGTGTGAATAATCTGGGTTAAAAATCATCCTTTCCAAAACGGAAACAAGAGAATTGCCATTACAACGCTTCTTGTTTTTCTTTACAAAAACGGGAAATGGATAAAGGCGGACATTTATGAATTTTATGAATTTGCTATGTGGGTTGCGCAGAGTCCGGCAAGGATGAAATCCGAAATGCTTACTACTGAGAGCAGAAAATGTTTCACACTTTGGAGGCTCATATTTGGATTGGATGCAAGGCGCGACGAACGCAGTGTGTCTTCTGCGACACATAAGCGAGGAGCAACGAAGCAGACGGCCAAATATGAGCCTCCCCGAAGGGGCTGGCCGCTTTTTGGCTCCAACTGCGTCGCTCGTCGTTCACATATCACTGCTGATATGTTCGCTTCTCGCTCCTTGTTTTGCTCAAAAATCAGCTCAGCCAAAGTGTAAACTATTTCCTGCCCTCAGTAGTTGCATAAAGCACTTTTTAAAAAAACACATTGTGAGATTAAAGACAAAAGACAAATGAAAAAAGTTAGTTTTATTTCTCTGGGTTGCCCTAAAAATCTTGTTGACACAGAAGTGATAGCCGGTATTTTTGGTAGTGCTGGATTTTCCTTTGCGTCGTCGCCGAGAGATTCGGAATTTGTGGTGATAAACACATGCTCTTTTATTAAGCAGGTGCGAGCCGAGTCGTCGCACGAAATAGAAAGAATTTGTAGCGACAAGAGGAAAGGGCAGAAAATAATCGTTTGTGGTTGTCTCCCACAGATGGAAGGAAGAAATCTTTTCGATAAATTCCCTAAGATTGACGCTCTTGTGGGAAGCGCCGATTTTCCCAAAATTGGCAGAATTATCGAAAAACTTGAAAATGGCAGAAAAATTGCGGAAATAGGTATCCCCCGTTTTATCTACAACAGCGAGTTTCCTCGATTCATTTCAACAGCTCCGTCTTATGCCTATGTCAAAATTGCCGAGGGCTGTTCCAACAACTGTTCCTATTGCCGCATTCCGCAACTTCGGGGAAATTTCAGAATCCGCCGCGTGAGCGACATTGTCTTGGAGTCGAGGCAGATTGCCTCAATGGGAGTAAAGGAGATAATTCTTGTGGCGAACGATGTTTCATCTTATGGGATGAAGCGGTTAAAAAGTCTTCTCGGCGAACTTGAAAAAATCAGAGGTATAAAATGGATAAGACTTCTTTATCTTCATCCCGCTCACATTACGAAATCACTGATAAAGTTTGTGAAAAACTCGAAAAAAATCTGTCGCTATTTCGATATTCCGCTTCAACACACATCCGATGGAATTCTGGCGAAAATGAACCGTCCGCCTTTTTCGAAAGCGGAAAATCTGATAAATTTTATCAGAGATGAAATTCCGGATGCGGCAATCAGAACATCGCTTATTGTCGGTTTTCCGGGTGAAAAAAGAGAACAGTTCGGGAAACTTCTAAAAGATGTAAAAAAGCTGAAATTCGACTGGCTCGGGGTATTTACTTACTCCGAAGAAAAAGGAACGCCGGCCGCAAGACTCAAAAATAAGGTTGGGGAGAAAAAGGCTTCTTTGAGAGCGAAAGAGATTATGAGAGTCCAGAAAAAAATAACCTTTGAAAAAAACAAAAAATTTGTCGGAAAGGAAATCGAAGTTCTTGTTGACAGCCCCTTTTCGGGACACGCCGAATTTCAGGCGCCCGGCATCGACGGAAAAGTTATTTTCGAAAAAAAGCAAATTCCCGGGAAAAGCGTGCGCATAAAAATAAAGAGGACTGCAGGTTATGACCTTGTCGCATAAAAAATGGGGACTGTCCCTTTTTTTTCTGGCATTTATTTTTCTGCTTTTCAATGCTTCCCCCGAACTGCAGCCTTACAGAGACACTGGGGAACTGGCGACTGTCTGCTCAACGCTTTCTGTGGCGCATCCGCCGGGGTATCCGGCATATACGGTGCTCGGAAAATTTTTCAACGAGGCGGTTCTCTTCGGGAATCCTGCCTATAGAACAAAAATTATGAGCGTATTTTTTTCCGCAGCCGGTCTTTTTTTGCTTTTTAATATATTTCTGCGGCTGAATATCAATCCGTTTGCGGCGTTTCTGATGTGTCTTGTTTTTCTTACTTCCCGCGTTTTCTGGCTCCTCGGGATTGTGTGCGAGTCGTATTCGCCTGATTTGTTTTTTTTGATTCTTCTTCTTTACATCGCCTATTTTTTTAAGGATTATCCGACAAAACTCTATCTGTTTTCTTTTGTTTTCGGCGTTGCTCTTGGAATCAGGCCCACGCCGGTTCTCGCCTTTCCTGCCTTTGCGCTGATTTTTGTCAAAAAAAACGGTTTCCGGTTAAGGCACTATTTAAATGCGGTTTTATTTTTTGTCATTGGAGTTTCTGTTTTTCTTTATATGCCGATTCGTTCAAAGTTAAATCCGCCGATTGACTGGGCTGACACAGAGACACTGAGCCAGTTTCTTTATTCTGTCACGAGAAAAGCATACGGGCATGGGCTTGATAAAATCTCCCAGTTTTACACAATTTCGGACACTTTCTTCAGGCAGATTTTCATTTTTTCCAAAAACCTTTTTTTTCAGTTTACGCCTGTTTTCTTTTTTTTAGGGCTGTGGGGCGTTGTGAAAGGTATCGGGAAAAATCTTCTTATTCAGGCGCTTTTTGTTCTTTTTGTGATTTCAGGACCTTTTTTTATCTATCTTTCGAAAATGCCGGCTAATCCGCACGCGCTTGTGATTGTAGAAGCGTCTTATCTTGTGCCTTTTTTTTGCTTCTTTGTTTTTGTCGTTTACGGCATGAGAAAGGTGAAAACACCGATTCTTGCTGTTCTGGCTCTGGCGGCAGTGCTGTTTAATATTTATGGCAATTCAAAAACGCTTTTCAGGAGAAACGATTTCTTTAGCAGGAGTTACGCTGAAAATGTTTTTGCCTCGACTCCGAAAAATTCGCTTGTTCTTCTGCGCAAAGATGTTCAGCTTTTTTCAGTGTGGTATCAGAATATTGTCAACAGGCGAGAAAAGGATTATCTTTTTCTCGCGCAGGGAATGCTTCAGGCGCCGTGGTATCAGAAGCAGATCCTGAAAACAGGAAGAGTTTTAATTCCGGAAGGCGTATACAGGGATGAATTTTTCAAAGCATTTATTAAACTGAACAAAAGAGTTCTTGTCACGAATCATTTTGAAGTAGGCTCGGACTTCTTTAATGGTATGAAAGTCAAGCCTTTTGGAATTTTGCGTGCTGTGAATTTTCAGGGTCTTCCGGAAAAAGAGCCGCAGCTGTTTTTTGCGAATGTTCCGATTTCAATTCTTTATACCGATTTTTATCATCTTGAAATGTGCGATGATTATTCAGAGCAGTTCGATATAACAGGGCTTGAATATTACAGGCACAATCGTCTGAATGATGCAGAGAAATTTTTTCTGAAAGGTCTTTCTTTTAATCCGTATAATTTCAATTTGCTTTATGATCTCGGCGCCGTGTATCAGATGAAGGGAGATTCAGGGCAGGCGGAGGTTTATTACAGAACCGCTCTGATTGCTTTGAACAGGGAATACCGCGACAAAAGGACCGCGCCTTTTATTGATGGACAGAAGTCGAGAAATTACAACAACCTCGGCACGCTTTTCGAAAAGAAAGGCAGTCTGGATAAGGCGCTTTCATATTATGAAAAAGCTGTTGAATTAAATCCAACTTTTGCCCAGGGTTATTATAATATGGGAGTTGTTTACTGGAGAAAAAAGGACTGGAAAAATGTGATATACAATTTCAAAAGATGTCTTGAAATCGACCCGATGAATCAATCCGCCCGGCATTATTTAAAACTGCTGACAAAGAGCAACAACAGGACTTGACAGAAAATCTGGTTTCGGCTATCATTGAAAATGAGAATAAATCGCAATTAAAAATGGATAAAACTGCCGCGATTTTTAAGGAGTTCCTGAAAGGGCGCGGGCTGAAGTTCACGCCTGAGAGGAAAGCCGTGCTAAGAGAAGTTTTTTCTCTCCACCGGCATTTTGACGCCGAGACTCTTTATCAGGAACTTTACAGGAAAAAAGTGAGAATTTCCCGCGCGTCCGTTTACAGAACACTGCCTCTGCTCGTGAAATCGGGGCTCATCGCCGAAACACTTAGGTGTCAGGGCAAGACGAGTTACGAGCACATTTACGGCCACGGCCACCACGACCATATGCTTTGCATCGGTTGCGGGAAAGTGATAGAGTTCAGAAGCGAAAAAATAGAGAAACTTCAAAACGAAATTTGCAGGCGACATGGGTTTAAGCCGGTTGAGCACCGTCTCGGAATAAAGGGATACTGCAGGGAGTGCCAGAGAAAAATAAAAATGAAAAAGAAATTGCCACTTGACAGTGCAGAGTAGTTTTTTTAATTTGTAATTGAAAATGCGTCTCAATAGCAGATAGGCGCCACTGGAGGGTTATATGGATTTAGCGCAGTTGAGGGCGGGGCAATCGGCGACGGTTGTCGAAATCAGGGGCGGAATGAGATTGATGGAAAAACTCGCCTCGCTCGGGATAATGACAGGAACCAAAATTAAAAAAATTTCTTCGCAGTTTATGAACGGTCCGATAACGATTCAATCGGGTAACACGCAGGTCGCTCTCGGATACGGGATGGCGAAGAGAATTATTGTGGAGCCCGAAGAATGAAAAAAATTCTGCTTGTCGGAAATCCGAATGTGGGCAAAAGCGCTCTTTTTTCGCGGCTTACAGGGGTAAGCGTTATCGCTTCTAATTATCCGGGCACGACCGTTGAGTTTACGAAAGGGCATCTTATTCTTTGCGGCGAGCGCGACGAACTCATAGATGTTCCTGGCGCATATTCGCTTAGTGCCCAATCTCCTGCGGAGGCCGTTGCGGTGAATATGTTGAAAGAAGGCGACATCGTCATAAATGTCGTGGATGCGACGAATCTTGAAAGGAATCTTAATCTCACACTGCAACTGATAGAAAAAAAAGCGCCGATGGTGGTCGCTCTCAATATGTGGGACGACACAAAGCACAAGGGAATAAATATAGATGTTGAAAAACTTGAAAAAAGTCTGGGTGTTCCTGTTGTGCCGACCTGCGCTGTCACGGGCGAAGGCATAAAGGAACTTTATAATCGGCTGGCATCCGCCAAAGCCGGGGCGATTGAATGCGAAGAAAGCGAAAGATGGAGCAAAATCGGTGAAATTGTATCCGAAGTCCAGACCCTCTCTCACAGGCACCACACATTCTGGGAGCGTCTTGGGGACATCAGCATAAAGCCGGTGACAGGAATACCCATCGCTCTGATTACCGCTTTTTTGAGTTTCAAACTAATTAGATTTATCGGGGAAGGGCTGATTGGTTTTGTATTCGAGCCCGTTTTCGAAAAGTTGTGGGCGCCGCTTATGATGAAACTGTCGTCGGTGCTCGGGTCGGGTTTTTTGAATGAAATTCTTATCGGCAAACTGATTGACGGCAAAATCGATTTTGTGGAGTCGATGGGGCTTCTGACAACGGGAATTTTCGTTCCGGTGGCGATGGTTCTTCCCTATGTTTTTTCGTTTTATCTTGTTTTGAGTTTCCTTGAAGATTCGGGGTATCTTCCTCGCCTCGGCGTTCTTGTGGATACATTTATGCACAAAATAGGGCTTCACGGGCTTGCGATAATTCCAATGATGCTCGGTGTCGGCTGCAATGTTCCGGGCGCTCTCGCCACAAGGGTTCTCGAAACAAAAAGAGAAAGATTTATTGCCGCGACTCTTATGGCGATAGCGGTTCCCTGCATGGCGCAGATCGCGATGGTTGTCGGGCTTATAGGAAAATACGGAGCGCATGCTCTCGCTCTTGTCTTCGGCACTCTTTTTCTCGTATGGGTTATTCTCGGCGTTCTTCAGAACTGGTTGATAAAGGGGGATTCTCCCGAGATTTTCGTCGAGATTCCGCCTTACAGGCTTCCGTATTTCGGATCCCTTGGGAAAAAGGTCTGGATAAGGATAAAATGGTTTATTCAGGACGCTGTTCCCTTTGTTATGATTGGTGTTTTGATTGTGAATATTCTTTATTCTCTCGGTGTCATCGATTTTTTGGGGAGAATTCTCGCTCCGGTTATCACGGGAATTTTGGGACTGCCTCATGACGCCGTGGCGGCTCTGATTATCGGTTTTCTGAGAAAAGATGTCGCTGTCGGGATGCTTATGCCTCTTGGGTTGACGATGAAACAACTCGTCATTGCCTCGGTGGTTTTGACGATGTATTTCCCCTGCATTGCGACATTCACGGTTCTTGTGAAGGAACTCGGGTTGAAAGGAATGCTCAAAGCGACTCTGATTATGATTGCAGCGACTTTCATTGTCGGCGGAGTGATGAATCTGATTCTTTAATTTTTTTTGAATGGTTATTGAGAATGTATCTCATTCGCATATAGAGCGAGAGAATATGGAAGTTTATAACGAGATAAAGAAAGCGATTGAGAAAATAAAATTCGGCGAAATTGTGATAACCATTCACGACGGCAAGGTCGTGCAGATAGAAAAGAGAGAGAAAAAAAGATTTGACATCGGCGCACGAAGGAGGTGATAAGAAAATAAAAAACAGCGACCGCAAGAGCGGAGCAATAAAAAATTAAAAATGGAAAATACTGACCGGAAAACCGGAGGTTTTGAAAGGGAGGTCAGTAAAATGATGAGTAAGAAAAGTTTTGGAGTTGTGTTGATTGGAATGATGGTTCTTTCAATGGTCAAAGGGGTAAGTGCGCAGGAGGAAGCGTTGGAACTTGAGGAAGTGGTAATCACAGGGACGAAGACGGAGAGAAAATTAAAAGATGTTCCCGTCCGGACTGAAATCATCACGGCAAAAGAAATTGAAGAAAAAGGTGCCGCATCTCTTTACGAGGCACTTGAGGGAATTCCTGGGATAAGGGTTGAACAGCAGTGCTCCTACTGCAATTTCTCAATTGTCAGAATGCAGGGAATGGCTGCAGGTCACGTTCAGGTTTTGATTGACGGACAGCCTATATTCAGCGGGCTGGCAGGTGTTTATGGTCTTCAGCAAATTCCAACTGCAAACATTGAAAGAATAGAAATTGTAAAAGGTGCAGGTTCTGCTCTTTACGGGGCTTCTGCAATTGCAGGCGTGATAAATATCATCACCAAAAAACCTGAGAAAGAACCCGAGGTTGAGGTATCCGCAAGTTTTGGAGAACACAAAACAAACAAGTACACAATCA
>JAGHAK010000163.1 GCA_021161565.1 Elusimicrobiota bacterium
CTTAAAAGTTCTTTGCTGGGGGCAGAGGTACCTATTTTGAAATATCTGTAAACACTCTGCGAGTCGGCGTTTATTATTTCTCCGTTTATTTTTTTAGCAAGAGCGACCGCAACGCGCGTTTTGCCAACGCCAGTGGGTCCCGTTACAGCCGGAATCATTTTCAGTCAAACCGAAGATCTTTCCTGATTTCGAAGTAGTCTTCTTCCATCGCGCTCTGCGAAGAAGCAAAAAAATCCGATTTGTCCAACACTTCGATGACCTCCGCGCGGGAGAGTTTGTTGCCTTTTCGCCGACAAATTTTTTTAACCGTGTTATACGCCAGAACAAAAGGAATAACACAGAAAAGCCTGACGGAAATCTCAGAGGCAGGCACAGCCCTTATATAATCAACCGTCTTGTCAAAATACGGAACTATGGCGGGTATCAGTTTCCGCAAAATCTTTTCCTTTTCCCTTTCCGGATTTTCCGCCAGATATTCCGGATTCGCAAAAGTTTTCGGAATATAAAACCATCCGCGTTTTAAATCTTTTTCAAAATCCTTCGCTATGTTCGTAAGTTGCAAAGCGATTCCGAAAGCGACCTGGCGTTTTTCGAGTTTCGGGCGAAATGGCGCAATTCTTCTCTTAAGGCAAAAAATTCGCGTAAGCATTTTCCCGACGACGCCGGCGACATAATAACAGTATTTTTTGAGGTCCGCGAAATTTTCCGTCTGGAAAATCGCTTCTCTCGTCTGCATCTTTCTTTTTTGATAGGATATCATTCCTCCGACAGACTCTGCAATCAGCGGATCGGTTATCCGCCTGTAAACTTCAGGCAATTCGCAATAGACCCTTAAAACTTCGTCCCCTCTTTCCAATAATTCCCCCTCCGGCGTTCCCTTTTCGAAAAAAAGATCCAATCTGCGATAAGCCGCTATCCTCCCCCGCAAACTCTTTCCTCTCTTGAAAACCTCGATAAAACCGCGCAGATTTTTTATTTTCCGCTCTTCGGAAAGATTTTCGGAATCCTCGAAAGTATCCGCTATTCTGAAAAGAAGGTATCCGACGGCGACGGCTTTGCGCGTATTCCCTTTCAGTTTATCTATGTTGATAACGAAAGTCCTTGAAACTTTGCCGAGAGATTCACGACAAAAACGAAAACCGCTGTTTTTTTTCATTGGTCGAAAGATGCCGGGGGACGGAATCGAACCGCCGACACGGTGATTTTCAGTCACCTGCTCTACCGACTGAGCTACCCCGGCACACGGAAATTCTACAAAATTTCCAAAATCAAGTCAAAAAATTTAAAAGTAACAAAGTAACAAAATGACAAGTTTCCTTATCTCTATATCACTTTATCGCTGACAAGGTGATAAGTTAACAAGTTGAAAAGTTAACAAAGCAATTCTTTTCCCTTTCCCCCACTTACCACTTACTACTTACCACTTACCAAATTCGCCCGCTACTTTCTACGGGAGATGTTTCGTGCTTTTTTTATTCCAATTATCGAATTGGAAATGTAAATTTCCCGAGCCGAAAGGAATTCATCGCGAGTTATGATTTTTTCCTTCGCCTTCCCGCTTTTTAGGAGATTTCTTCTTATAGTTCCGTCGAGAAGTCCGCAGGAAACGGGCGGCGTGTATAAAATTCCGTCTTTTCTCACATAGACATTCGTAATGGCGCCCTCGGTTATTTCGCCTTTTTCATTTGAAAAAACAACATCGAAAAAACCGCTTTTTCTCGCTTTTTTCAGTTCCTCATCGTAAAGATTTCTGTTCGTGGTTTTATGGAAAATGAAAGGATTTGAACTTTCTGCGGTTTGAGCGCTTAATTTTATTTTCGGATTATCGCAAATCTCATCCACCCTCCCGCAGGTCGCAGACGCCGAACCTGAAGCGTCCACAAGCAACCTCACTTTATATTTCCCCCCGCCCGCATTTTTCACAGAGTTTTTCAAAACCTTCGAAATTTCATTTTTGCGAAACGGTATGCCGAAATATCCGGCGGAGGACTGTAATCTTTCGAGATGCGACGAAAGATTTTCGAAGCCACTTTTATAAAGAATTGTCTCTATCAGCGAAAATTTCTTGGCAGGCTCTGTGAGAAACCTGCCCTTCAAAAGGCATTCTTCAAATTCCGACGGAGCGGAGGAGTCGATGACAATTCCGCCGCCAACCCCCATTTCGCCGCGGGTGCCCTCAATTAGAATCGTCCTGATTGCCACATTGAATTCGGCCAATCCGCCGGGATAAAAAAAACCGACAGACCCCGTGTAAATTTTTCTCTCCTCCTTTTCAAGTTCCCTTATTATTTCCATACTCCTGATTTTGGGCGCTCCCGTAACCGAACCCGACGGGAAAATGCTTTTAATGAGGTTGAACAGCGAGACATCCTTTTTCAGAACAGCCGAAATTTCGGATGTCATCTGAAACAGAGTTTCATATTTTTCGACTTCGAACAATTTTCTCGTCTTAACGGTCGAAAATTCCGAAATTCTGCCGAGGTCGTTTCGGATCTCATCAACAATCATCAAATTTTCGGCTCTGTTTTTTTCGTCATATTTTAGGAATCTTCGATTTTTGGAATCCTCTTCGTTCGTACGCCCCCTTGGACAGGTTCCTTTCATCGGTTTGACAACGATTTTTCTGCCGCGCTTCCTAAAAAAAAGTTCCGGGGAAAAAGACAAAATCCAGTTATTCCCGAAACGGGCGAAAACATTGTAGGGGACCTTTTGCTTTCTCCTCAAATCGAGATAAAATGCGTAAGGGGAACCTTCGAATCCAAATTTGTATTTTGTCGTAAAATTCGCCTGATAAATGTCTCCCGCAATAAGATGCCTTTTTATTTTTTCGATTTTTTCAAAATACTCCTTCCGCGAAATATCCAGTTTAAGATTTGTGAGAGCATACCGGGCTGCGGCATCGAAAAACTTCGGCTGATAATCCTTTTTTCTGTAATCCCTCACGACAACATCGTCATAAGCGAAAAAAAGAGCAAGCGGAAATTTTTGCGATTTTTTGCAGAGGAATTTTTCCTCCAAGACATAGCCAAACTCATAACTAAAAAATCCGGCGACAAAATATTTTTTCGCAAGGGTCTCCAGATGGCGGAAGAATTCGCCGGCTGCGGAGGGGTCGCGGAGTTCAATTTTTTCGACCGGGTCATAAAAGTAAAAAGACCTGTAATTCCTGCTGTCTAACTTGGACGTTTCAAAAAAGAAAAAATCCGTTTCCTTTTTCGCTGTATTCCCCATAAATCAGGAAATCAGATAATTGCGAACGTAATCTTCAATTCCTTCTTCGATGCTGTATTTCGCCTCAAAACCTATTTTTCCCTTCGCTGAACTCGTGTCGGCAAGAGTATGATCCTGATAGAAGTCATAGGGATTGTCGAAATACTCGGGTTTGAAATCCGTCCCCAGAACAGCATTTAAAATTTCGATGATTTTGTTAAAACTCGTGGCAACGCCTGTGCCAACATTCACAACACAGGAGGCTTCCGAATTCGACGCTTTCAGATTCGCATTGACAACATCCTTGACATAGATAAAATCCCGATCCTGTTCGCCGTATTTGAAAATCCTCGGATGATGCCCTTCAATCATCTGGCGGGCAAGTTGGTAAATCATGCTGGCGGCTTTGCCCTTCTGCGGCTCGCCCGGCCCATAAACATTGAAATATCTCAAACCAACGATGGTCATTCCCGTTTTCGCAGCAAAATCCATCGCGACTTCATCCAGTTTCGCCTTGGACCGCGCATACGCGTTCAGCGGGAGAAGAACCTGCGTTTCTTTCATCGGCACGGGACCATTGCCGTAAACCCCCGCGGAGGAGGCATAAACAATTTTCGTTTTTTGCGGGTCGACGAGTTTTAGAAGTTTCTCGAATGCGAAAACGTTCACATCCATCATTCTTTCTTCGTCCGTAACCGTGGTGTCCGTTATGGCCGCCTGATGAAAAATCACGTCAAATGGTCCTTCAAGAGTTTTCAGAAAATTAATGTTCTCGATTCTCCCGTTTAAAACAACTCCTTTGAAATCCTTTAGATTTTCCTTTATTCCTGAAGAAAAATCATCAACGGCAACAATTGAAGCATCAGGATAAACCTGTTCAAGTTTTTTTGTCAGGTTTGAACCTATAAATCCAGCGGCTCCGGTTACCAAAATTTTCATAGAACAAATATACAAATGTAAAACCTGCTTGTCAAATTCAAATTGCATTCACTGCCGTTTTTGCTCTCGGTAGTATCTTTTTATGTTTTTTTATAAAATAGTCCTATGTCCTGGTTTTTTTACGCCGTCGCCTGCGCCGTTTTTTTCGGCGGACAGGGTCTTTATATCAGATATCTCCATCTGAAAAACATCGCAGATTCGAAAATTATATTCTTTTCGGTTTTTCTTTTTTCGCTTCCCATTCTTTTCATTCCGACCATTGGAACACATTTTGCGCCGCTTCAAAAAGGTTTCTGGCTTTACGCCACACTCGCGGCAGGAGGGAACTTAGCCGGTTTTTACTCGTACATAAAGGCTTTTGAATTTACAGAAACTTCTCTCGCCCAGCCCATTTTCGCCACATCGCCCATCTTCGTGATTCCAGTCGGCTTTTTCATTCTCGGCGAAAAACCATCTCTCCGCGGCGGCGCGGCGATATTCATAATCGTCGTCGGATGCTATATTCTCACTTCCGGAAAAAATCTGCTCGAGCCATTCAAAAAAATAAAAAACAACAAAGGAATCAGATGGGCGTTTCTCGCGGTGCTCATCTGGTCTTTTGTGGCAAATATCGACAAGGTGGCGCTGCAAAAATCTTCCGCAAGAATCTATCCATTCATCGCATCGCTTGAAATTACGATTATGTCCATCCCTTTTGTTTTCACTCGTTTGAAAACCATCACAAAAAAGGCGATTCCGTATCTTGTGGCTGTCGGCGGAATAGATGCAGGAATATTCCTCACGCATATGTACGCCCTGACGCTTACGAAAGTTTCTTATCTTATCGCCGTAAAACGGTCGGGACTTCTTATAGGGGTCGTAGGCGGAATCTTGCTTTTCAGGGAAAAGGAGCCTGCGAGAAGAATTCTTGCCTCAGCCGTGATTCTGGCTGGAAACATTCTTCTCTATCTGACCGGCTAAATGAAAAAAACAAAAGCGAAAAAAAAGAAAACGAAACCCATAACTCTGATTTTCTTTATCTCCGTTTATCTCCTGCTGGCAGGGTCTTCCATTATCGACAAATCGCCCACTTACGACGAAGTCATCCATCTCGCTGACGGAATTCTCTTCAATAAAACGGGAAATTTCAGAAGCGGGCTGGAACACCCACCCCTTTTGAGATTTCTCGCGGGACTGCCGAGCCACTTCGTAAAACTGGAAATGCCGGATAAAACCGAAATAATCCGAAGCGTTGGAGAAATTGAAATCGGCAACTGGTCGGTCAACAAAGATCTTATTTTCGCCCGGAAACTTTTTTATGACTACAAAAACCCGACAGGTTTTCTCTTTTTCGCAGGACGGTTCACACTTCTTCTGCTCGGTATTCCGTTGATATTAGTTCTCTCCAAATGGTCGTTCGAACTTTACGGCAAAAACGGAATGCTTATTTCACTTATTCTCTTCTGCCTTTCCCCGAACATTCTCGCCCACGCCCGTCTCATAACAACCGATTTCGGAAGCGTGGCCATCACTTTTATCGCATCCTACTTTCTGTGGCGCTTCGCGGAAAAACCCATCTTGAAAAACGCGGTTATTTCCTCCCTGTTCTGGGGCGCGGCTCTTGCGAGCAAATATTCCGTATTGTTTTATTTCCTCGCTTTTCACCTTGCCGCTTTTTTTCTCTGCAGAGAAAAACGCAAATTCATATCCCTGTTCTTTTTTGAGATACCCGCGATCATTTTCCTCATAAACCTCTGCTATCTTTTCTCTGAACCGGTTGGAAGAAGTTTCTTTCAATCTCAGGAACTGAAATATCTGCCGCATTTCATAAGACCTGTTTTTCCCTTTCTCTCGAAATATCTTTTTCTTCCGCGTATGTTCGTGAAAGGAATCGTTCTCAGTTTCACGCATTCGCAAAGAGGGCACAGCGCTTATCTGCTCGGGATGCACTCAACAAAAGGCTGGTGGTATTTCTATCCTGTCGCGTTAACGGTCAAATCCACTTTTGCTATGATTTTTACCGGGTTTCTCGCTCTAATCAGCGCTAAAAAGAATAAAATAAGCAGAGACGAATCGTTTTTTATTTTCCCTGTTCTGATTTTTTTGCTTTTTATGATGAAAAACCGCCTGAATATAGGCATCAGACATGTCCTGATTTTCTTTCCCTTCTTTTTTCTGTTTGCGGGAAGAATCGCGAAAATAATTCCAAAGAAATTCGTTTTTGTAATTCTTTTCTTCGCCCTTTTGGAAAATCTGCTGATTTACCCGCATTATCTTTCGCAGTTTAATTTCCTTCTTGGCGGAGCGAAAAACGGATACAAATATCTCGCCGATTCGAACATCGACTGGGGACAGGATCTGAAACTTCTAAGCAAATGGTGGGAAAAGGAGGGAAAACCACCGATAATAATTTCCTACTTCGGAACGGCTTATCCGCCGTTTTACGGACTCAAATTTCAGCAGTGTCTTTCCAACACTTTTCCCCCTATCAAAAGCAACGCGATAAATCCGCCGAACCCCCGAAGGGAATTTTTCGCAATCAGCGAAACAAACCTCGTCGGAACATATTATGCTCAGGACATCTTTTCCTATTTCAGAGGGGAAAAACCTTTCAAGCGAATTGGTTATTCTATTTATGTTTACGATGTATCGAATGACGCCTATGCCCATTATCTCCTCGGCGCGATTTACAGGGCCATCGGCGAAAAGACACTCGCCGAAAGGGAATTTGCACGGTCGGCAAAAATAAACCCATTTTTTTCAATAGAATTGAAAAAAATGCCCATAGGGCCGCCCTTTTGAGATGAAAAATAAAAAAATATGCGGAAAATTATGAATAACAAAAAAATGAAAATAAAAAATGAA
>JAGHAK010000054.1 GCA_021161565.1 Elusimicrobiota bacterium
AAGATATTGCAAAAAGGGCGGGGTTAACCCCGCCCCTGCGTGCAGGGGCGGCACTGCGTGCATTTTTTGCTTAATGCAAAAAATGGGTTTAAGAATGCTTTTAATAGGGGAATTTATGTTTTTATTGGCATTTCCTGCCATATCGGCGGCAAGTGAGGGGAAATTCAGTGAAAAAACAGAAAAACTCTTAAAGGAAGAGCAGGCGCAGCACGGAAAGGAAAAGGAACAGGCGGCTGTGGCGATGAAAAGTTTGACAGACAGGATAAAAACGCTTGAAGAGAAAATAGATGAGGCGAAAAAAGACATAGAGGGATTGAAAAAGCGGATAGGAAAATCAGCAGAGGCGAAGAAACGCTTGAACGGGAAAAAGAGAAGAACCGATTTTTTTCTTTCGCAGACAAGAAAAATTCTTTTTGATGCCGCTCAAAATCTGAAAAATGTTTTAATGTCTGCTTATCCTGATTATGATGAGGAAACAGGAAGACTGGATGATTTTGAAAAGAGGACAAAAGACGAGCATCAGGATTTAACCGAGCTTTTTCAGGAGTTGACCCGTTACTATCGGCGGCAGATGCAAAAAGGATACACAAGCGAGGTGTATTCTGGCGAAGTGGAGACGGCAAAAGGAGAAATAAAGAAAGCGAAATTTTTAAGAGTGGGGGAGATTATTTTGTCTTATAAAACAAATGACGATGAAGGTTTTGGCTTGTGGGATGGAAACAGATGGGAAAAAAATTTAAGCGGGCGCGTAAAAAAAAGCATTAGAGAAGCGATTGAAATAATGGAAGGCAGAAAGATTCCGCGGCTTGTCGATTTTCCTGTCGTGCCTAACAGGGAGCGAAAATGAGAAGTGAAAGTTTAAAAAACGCAACAATGAATGAGAATACCCCCTACCGCCCTACGGGCGTCTCCCCCCTTAAAAGGGGGAGATTTATTATTTTTGTTCTCGCTGTCTTTTTTTGTTTTTCCTCCGTGCGAGCGCATACAGGCAATGGGCTGGAAAAACTGAATAATTTGAAAGAGAAACTTCGCAAAGAAAGAATCGCGAGAGTCAATGATAAAATCGCGAATTACAACAAACTGAAATCTCTGGAAATGAAGGTTTATTCTCTGGAAGACAAACTCGCGGAAATAAAGACACGGAAACTCAAATTAGAGGATGAACTGAGCAAAGCTGAAGAAGAAGAAAGCGAGATCAAAAGAACCTGCAACGAGTCAGAGGCCGCGAAGAAAGAAATAGAAAATTTTCTGGAAGATAAGCGGAAGGAAATAGCGGATAAAATCAAAAACGGGTTTCCTTATAAAAAAGAAGCGAGGATTGAAAAGTTGAAGAATGTAAAAGATATCCGCGGGTTTTTTTCTTTTTTGAAATACGAGATTGTTCTGGGAAGAAAGTGCGAAGTCTATACCGCGAAAATCGAAGGAGAAGATGCGGAAGTTTTCAGAGCCGGCTGGATTTTTGCCGTTTCAAAATCCACAGATGGCTCTTTTGCTCTTCTCAAAAAAAGGGCGAGAAGAGCAAAAATCGAATATAGATGGAATAAAATAAGAAAAGGTCTCCTAACAGATAAATTATCGGTTATATTCCGTGCGGTTGAGGGGGGCATAAACCCCGTTAGAGAATTTTTACCGAATTCTTTTACTCCGTTAGATAAAAAAACGAGCTTAACGGTATTCTCTAACGGGGTAAACAAAGCGGTTTTACCTCTTGATGTCACACAGGGGACAAAACTGTTTACACGGGAAACGAAGGGCGGTTTATGGGGTTGGTTCAAGAGAGGCGGTCCTGTGATGATATTTATTGCGCTGGTGGCTGTGGCGATAATAGCGATGACCATCGAAAGGTTGCTTTTTTTCAAAAAAGAATACATCGATGCCGACGTTCTAATGGAAAGAGTCGTCGGTCTGTGGAATAAAGGGCACCGCGATGATGCCATAGATTTGTGTAAAAGGACACAGGGGCCCGTGGCGAGAATGCTGTTTGACGCTCTTGTCAAACATCGCGACGGGAAAGAAATTATGGAAGAGGCAATACACCAGAGACATCTTGAAGAGATGCCTCGTTTGAGCAGGCATCTTCCGGCGATTGCTGTTCTTGCCGGCATGTCTCCGCTGCTCGGGCTTCTCGGAACAGTCAGCGGGATGATCAGCACATTTCAGATAATCACTTATCATGGAGGAGGCAATCCGCGTCTCCTTGCAGGGGGCATTTCGGAAGCGCTGATTACGACGGAATTTGGTCTTATTGTCGCGATTCCTGCTCTGTTAATTCACAGTTATCTTTCGGGCAAAGCGTCCCAAATTGCCTCTGATATGGAGAAAAACGCCGTAAAACTGACAAATTCTCTGCAGGACTGAAAAATGTTCGGAAAAGTTTGGGAAATGATAATCGCCGGCGGGCCTGTAATGTTTCCGATTATAGCCCTTTCGCTGATTATCTGGACATTGATAATCGAAAAATATTTTTCGCTGAAAAGTGCCAGCGCACATTCTGACAGTCTTGCGGATGATGTTGTTTATTTTTTGAAAATCAAAAAAACGAAAATCGCTTCGGATATGTGCCGGGATTCGTCCGGTTTGCTTCCCGCCGCAGCGCGCCTTATTTTGACGCAGGACAATAAAAGCAAAAGTCATTTATTGAAAATTGCCCGCCAGATTTTTCACGAAACATATCCTTTGATGGAAAAATATCTTCCCACAATCGCGGTTTTTGCGCAGGCGTCGCCTCTTTTGGGTCTTCTTGGAACCGTCACGGGGATGGTTTCGACTTTCACATCAATCAGCATGCACGGAACCGGTGACCCGCAGGCGCTCGCAAAGGGGATTTCGCAGGCGCTGATTACGACTCAGGCGGGTTTGATTGTCGCGATTCCCTCTTTGTTTTTTTACAACCACTTAGTTCGCAAAGCCGACGGTATTATGAATGAAATGGAGAAAAGTTTGACAAAAATAATAAATGCTTTGGAGTAATGGGGTAATATGTAAGGAATAGATGAAATGTGGAAAGTAGCGGGCGAATTACCATTCGCCGAAAAAGTGGAAAGGGGGAAAGGTGAAAGGTAGAAAAAATGTGGCTTTTTAACTTTTCAACTTTTCATTTTATACGAGGAGGTTTAAAATGAACGACATTGACGATGTTTCGGAGTTTTCGTTCAGAGAGATAAAAAGAACGCCGGAGATTAATATTTCTCCGATGGTGGATATGGTTTTTCTGCTTCTGATTTTTTTTCTGGTAAGCACGACTTTTTCCAGCCCAACCGGCGTGGAAGTGCGCAAGCCGAAAGCGAAAACCGCCGTCTCTCTTTCGAGAGAGAGTGTCCTCGTCGCTGTGGCGAGAGAGGGTTCCATCCACATCAACAACCGGCGGGTCGATTTGGAAACGCTTGGGGGAATCGTAAAAGACATCATCAGCCAACGACCGGGCACCCCTGTGATTATTGTGGCTGACAAGGAATCGTTTACAGGCAGAATAATTCAGGTTATGGACGAGTGCAAGCGGGCGGGCGCGCAGAATATATCTCTTGCCGCTTTGAAGGAAAAGGATTGACTTTGAAACTGCGGAGCGCAATTTTTTCCTTTTTCATAAATGTTTTGATTTTCTCCTTTTTGCCGGTCCTGCATCAAGTTTTTCACAAACCCGCTTCCCAAATAAAACCAATTCGGGTGGATATTATCAATTCTGTCAGGGAAAAACCGAAACCCCAAAAAAGAGAAAAGAAAAGGAAAGAAAAAATCCGCCTGAAAAACAAAAGCGTTAGCAAGCCGGAATTTCGCCGCAGGATAACCTTTGAACTTGACCCGACAGCGCTCGCAAGCGAGGTCGATTTGATTGCTCCGATAGTCACATACGATTTGAGCGAAGTGGACAGTTACCCGAAACTGGAAAAATATCTCGAACCTGACTATCCCGATATCGCGCGGAGCAAAGGCATTGAAGGCGTTGTTGTGCTGAAAATTCTCATTGATTCCGCAGGCAGAGTGGTAGCGATAAAAATCAAAGACAACGGCGGTTTTTACGAGTTCGGCATCTCCGCCGCTCGCGCCGTGCAGCGTTGGAGATTTCGTCCTGCGAAAATTATGGGTAGTCCTGTCGCGGTCTGGTGCATTCAGAAAGTCCGTTTCGAACTGAAAAAATAGCCTCTTGACAGTCGGGTTGGAAATGCTATCATTTTCAAAAATGTAGCACAGGAGGAATTGTGTCGGATATCGCGCGGTTCGGCGTTTCAATAGAGAAGAAAATTTTAAAAGAGTTCGACAGATACATAAAACAAAAGAGTTATCCCACCCGTTCCAAGGCGATAGGCGATTTAATAAGGGATTGTCTTGTCAAAAAAGAGTGGATTGAAGGCAGAGAAGTGGCAGGAGCCATAACAATGGTTTACGACCACCGTAAAAGGGAATTGTTAAACAGATTAACGGATATTCAGCATAAGTTTCACGACATCATTGTTTCTTCCCAGCACATTCATCTTGATAGGGACAACTGTCTGGAAATTGTTGTGGTCAGAGGCAAACCCAAAGAAGTTTTGCGGCTCGCGGATAGTCTGAAAGCGACAAAAGGGGTCAAGCACAGTTCTCTTGTGTGCGAGACGACGGGAGAGAAAATATAGGAGTATTATTTTTTTCGCTGTATGTAACACGAATTTGAAAAAAGTATGCACAAAAGGGAGGCAAAAATGAAATCAGTTGGATGGATGCTTGCTTCTGTCATTGTGTTTTTGTGCTGTGTTTCCGCTTCGGCGGTGGAAATATCGACATCCGCATATATTGGAAATTTGAACGAGATAGTTGTAACGGCGGTGCGGCGCGCAATTCCACTGAAGGACGCTCCCGCGAATGTCACGGTTATAGACAAAGAAGCGATACATGATTCTCCGAGCAGAACAGCTGATGACTTGCTCAGGACAGCCTCCGGAATTGACACTCTGGAATCAGACCTTACGGAAAAAACCAAGCGCAGTGTGAGATTGCGCGGAGTTCCCAATCAGGGCAAAACTCTTGTGTTGCTGGACGGTATGCCTCTCAACTGGCCGATACACGGCGATGTCGAATGGAATGAGGTTCCTCTTGGGAATATTGAACGGATAGAAATAGTCCGTGGGCCATTTTCCTGTCTTTACGGTTCCAATGCTATGGGCGGAGTTATCAGCATATTGACAAGAGCCCCGCGGAAGCGGTTTGAATGTAGAATAAAGCCGAGTTATGGCACAAACAACACATTTGGTACAACTCTTAACCTCGGTGGAAAAAACAGCAGATTCGGCTATTATTTTTATGGACGGCACATAAATACAGACGGTTACTATTCGGCTCTGGAGCCTCTTCCGCCGCACAGCACAAAGAACGCCCGCAGATTTGACAACCTCAGCGGAAGGTTATACTATTTTCCCGATAACAAAACCTTTCTGACACTCGGCTCTTTTTACAGCAACAGCGACCGGAACAGAGGCAGAGAGTTTGATAATTCTCACAGGCAAACAGGAGGTTCCTACCTCAACTATCGTCATCATACAGCCAATGGCATCAATTGGTCATCTACTGTGTACTGGCACAGAACCAACTATCAGACAGAATTTGACAAAAGACCAACATATGATTATGTCGAGCATATAGAGACAAAATACAGCACTCACTGGGGCGCTGTGACACAGGCAAGTTTTTCTCTCAGGAATTGGAATATCCTGACAGCAGGAGTTGAACACAAACACAACGGATTCAATCAGGATGACAAGTATCTGCTCGGAACCAGGTACGCGGAAAGCAAAGGCGAACAACAATATTGGTCGATTTACGGACAGGATGAAATGGACTTCATTGATTGCAAACTTATATTAATTTTGGGTCTGCGCTGCGACTGGTGGAGAAGTTATGACGGCGCATGCAAAGATACCAATCCTTCGGGAAGTATAAGTCCCTATGATGACAATTACAGTTCTAAAAGTTATGGTTCTGTCAATCCAAAAATCAGTATGGTGTATCACATAACGGACCGCACAACTATAAGGTCTTCTATGGGAAAAGGTTTTCAAGCGCCGAATGTGTTTGAAATGTACAGGTCATTCCAGCGCGGGAATAAGTTCTACCTCAGTAATCCAGATCTTAAACCAGAAACTCTTATATCCTATGAGTTTGGTGTAGACCGCTCGTTTGGAAATGATGGTCTGACAAAGATTACTGTTTATGATAGTTATGGCAATGACTTTATAGGCAACAGGCAGATTGCAGGCACCACCTACCAAGTTGACAATTTCACAAAGGTCAGGATTAGAGGAATCGAAGCTGAGATGAATTACCGCCTCGCTCGGCATTGCTCATTCTTTTCGAACTATACCTACAATAAAGCGACTGTGGAGAAAAATGACCCTGACCCCACGATTGAGGGCAACTATCTAGAAAATTCCCCTCTGAATAAATTTAATGTGGGATTTGCTTACGACATTCCTGCTTTTTTCAAACTAAATGTGAACTGGAGATTTGTTGATGTAATGTATAATGACGCCGAAAACGAGGAAGATCTTGATGCCTACTCAACATACAACATTTCCATTGAACGAAAAGTGGGAAAATATCTCGATTTGTTGCTTAAATGTGAGAACATATTCGACAGAGAATACGAAATTCCCGACCATACCATTCAGAAGGCGCCCGGCCGCTTCTGGACATTTTCCTGTGCGTATGAATTCTGATTTGAAACAGAGAAGGATGTGGCAATGAAATTTGAAAGGGTTTTGAATAATGCTCTGGAAAGGGAAATTACCCCACAGGAGGCGCTGTTCCTTTTTGAAAACAGCGCCTCGCCGGACAGGTATCTGAAATTATTTCAAATAGCATCAGCCGTTCGAAAGAAGGAAATGGGAAATTTTTTTCTTCTTGACGGATGGATGGGCAATCTTGTTTCCTGTAAAATCTCTCCGCCCTGTCTTTATTGCAGTCGGGCTGTTCCGGGACACAAGAGAAAAATTTCGCAATTCTCCTCAGGGCAACTGGCAAAAATTGCGGAAACCGTAAAAAAAACAGGAACCAGTATGATTCAGATAGGTGGCGGGACCAACTGTGAGGAAGCTCCCGCTGTTATGATTCGTATCTTGCAGGAGTTGAAAAAGCACGGTTTTCAGGTAAGGGTAAATGTGGGTCCTGCTCTGGAGAGAGAACATATCCAGGAAATGAAGAAATTTGGCGTGGATGAAATCACCTGTTCGTTCGAAACAATGAACGAGAAAATTTTTCGTCAAATCAAACCAGGTGACAGCCTTGAGAAAAGAAAGGCAACAGCGCATATTATCAATGGACTCGGGGTGTCTCTTTCCAGCAATATAATGGTCGGAGTAGGAGAAAGTTATCAGGACAGGGTTGAGCATCTTTTTTATCTGAAAGGTTTGGAAAATCTGGGGCAGGTGGGAATAACATGGCTCAGAATTCATCAGGGGAGCCCATTAGAGGGGAAAAAGATTCCTCCTTCTCCGATTGAGGCGGCGCGGACAATCGCAATTGGCAGATTGATTTTTCGCAATAAATGGCTCAAAGGCAGCAGCCCCCAGTATTTACAGCTCTGGATTGCGGCAGGAGCCAACAGGCAGATTCACGGAGGAGTGTCAGTTCACAGAAAGGGAGAGCGTCTTATCGGCGCCGGCGGCGCAGGTATGAATTCCGGAATAGAAGATATCGAGATTTGTGACGGATATGTGGTTTCGAATATGCTGCCTGTTACGGCCCGGTGGGTGATTGCTTCAGGTATGGATGTGGAACCTTCTGTTCGGAAGGCGCTTTCATTAAACTAACAGGATGACAAAGTATTACTTCACAACCCGCGATTTGGCGTTTATAGGAGTGACTGCCAGCGTTCTTGTGGTAACGGGTTTTTTTACGGGTCGTCTCGGCCGGCTTTTTGTTATGGGTCTGCCTATTCCTGGAACGTATGGCTTGACAAACGGTTTTTTCGACGCGTTTATGGGAGTGATTGTCGCCGCGAAAATTCGCAAATTCGGCGCGATCACGCTCCTCGGAATTATTGAAAACGCGATTAAAATTATGACGGGAAAACCGTTTTACGCTGTTGGTCCGGCGATTGCTGGGTTTTTGCTCGCCGATTTTTTTATATGGCTTGTCCGCCGAGGAAACGGCACGGATTTTTGCCTCTGGCCTGTGGGTGGAATTCTGCTCGGCTCAAGGGCAATATTCAAAATAGCCGTTTTTTATCTTCTGGGCCTTCCTTTGCTTAAAATAATACGCGCGCATCCTCTCGTATCTGTCTGGGTGATTCTCCTTTCCTTTGCCATAGGGACGCTGGGCTCTTTTCTCGCCAGCCAAGCGGTATTGGAACTCCGCAGGGCAGGAGTTATCGAGTGAGTTCCCCGCGCGGTTTATCAGGACTTTTCCGTTCCCGTGAATCCTCTCCGGTTAGATTCCTCTCCGTTGAGACGAAGATGTTTCATCTGGCGAGTGTGATAATACTTTCCTTCGTCGTGCGAAGCGCGGGTTGTCTGTTTCTGCTTTTTCTTTCGACTTTCGCCTACAGTTTCTTTGCCAGGTCCCTGCGGGCGCATTTTTTTATTGTAAAGAGAATGATTTTTTTTGCTGCTGTTTCTGTGGCGCTTCTTGCCGTTGTGATAAGAGAACCCGCATATCTCGCCGGCACTGCCGTTCGGATTTTAGCCAGAGTTTTTATTATGTCTTCTGCAGGAATACTCTTTGCTGCGACGACTTCCCCGACGGAACTGATCCGCGCTCTTGATACCCTGCGCGCGCCGAAAACTTTGATTTTTCCTATTACTGTGGCTGTCAGATTTATTCCAGCCATTGTCCGTGAAACGGGAGAGATTGCGGATTCTTTGAAACTGAAAGGAATCAGCGTGGGATTTTTTGATTTTCTTCGTCATCCCGGAATTTATTACCGCGCCATTTTTATGCCGCTTGTTATCCGGAGCATTTCCATTTCCGACGAACTTGCCGCGGCTGCGGAAGCAAGATGTTTCGGGAGTCCGTTGAAAAGAACTTTTTTGCGGCGAAATAAAGTCTCAGCAGGCGATTTTATCTTTGTTTCGGCTATGACGCTTTTTTTAATCGGGTTGATAATTCTCGACGGCAAAATCAGAGGCGTATTTTGACTTTGCCTGCGGTTAAAGTCGAGAATCTGTCTTACAGATATCCTTCATCGCAGGCGCCTGCGCTAAAAGGAGTGAATCTCGAAATCGGCAGGGGAGAAACCGTTTTAATCGCTGGCAGAAGCGGCTGCGGAAAAACCACCCTTGCCAGATGCCTCAACGGTCTCATTCCGCATTTCCACGGCGGGGAAATTTCAGGCAAAATTCTGGTAAATGGGGCGAATCCCCTGACCCTTCCCGTATGGAAAACTGCCTCTTCGGTCGGAATGATATTTCAGAATCCCGAGTCCCAGATTTTCACGCTCGTTGTTGAGGACGAAGTAGCGTTCGGCCCGGAGAATCTCGCTCTTCCGCGGACAGAAATTAGTAAGCGGGTCGATTGGGCTATTGCCGCGGTTGGTCTTTCTCGATTAAAGAAAAAGCATGTTTTTGAATTGTCCGATGGTCAGAAACAGCGCCTGGCAGTGGCTTCGGCTTTATCGTGTCTGCCCGATATTCTTATTTTCGACGAGGCAACATCCAATCTCGACAAAAAAGCGAGGGAGGACTTTCTCGTGCTTTTGACGGAACTGAAAAGGAGATGGGGCAAAACGATAATTCTCATAGACCACAGAGTTTCGGGGCTGGAAAATGTTGTGGACAGGGTTGTTCTTATGGAAAACGGTTCAATTGCCGCTTCCGGCGGCCGTTCGATTCTTTCCGACGATAGAATTGTCCGGAAATTCGGTTTGCGCGGATGCGTATTTGAAGGGAACCCTGTTTTCTCTCCGCCGAAATCCGCTGGAGAGGAAATAATAGAAGCGAGGAGCGCGTCTTTCGGATACGCCGGAGGATTCGCTTTGAATAATGTTAATTTTTCCATTTACAGAGGAGAATCGGTTGCTATTACAGGGGGAAACGGTTCAGGCAAAACGACTTTACTGAAACTGATTGCGGGATTGTTGAAGCCCGGCGCGGGCTCGATTCGCCTGCTGGAGCGGGACACGCGAAAGGGAAGATGGAACGAGTTGTCCCGTGTTGCATCTGTTGTGCTCCAAAATCCCGACCGGCAGATTTTTATGAACAGCGTTTATGAAGAAGTCGCTTTCTCCCGGAGAATCGCTGACCCAGGTAAACCATCGGAAGAGATGGTGGAAAAAATCCTTTTCAGGATGGGAATATCCGAAATTAAGAATCGTCACCCTCACTCGCTCAGTCAGGGGGAAAAGCAAAGAGTGACTGTCGCCTCGGCCATTGCGAAGCGTCCGGATGTTCTGCTTCTTGATGAGCCGACAAGCGGGATGGACGGCTATCATCTCGGTTTGCTAATTGAAAGTCTCGCAAAATTAAAAAAGGATGGTTTGACAATAATCATTGCCTCTCACGACGCCGAACTGCTTTTTAAACTGTGCGGCAGATTTTTCGTTATTGAAAACGGAAAGGTTTATGAAACTGGAGGCTCACTGTCAAATCATATGAAATTTTTCTGCTCTCAGTAGTAAGTCCCGGCAGCAGAAGAACCCCTTTTTTAGTTTTTTAGCAGTCTGGTCTGAAATTTTTATTTTGCCAAGAGTTCGTAATCTGTTAGTTTCATTCTCTAACCCAGATTATTCACCCTGCATTTTGCGGGGAATAATCTGCCCTTCGGGCCGCCCCCGATTTTATCGGGGGCGGGGTTAGCCCCGCCCTATCAGAGATAGGGTGGTCCGAAGGACAGATTTTTCTAATGAAAAATCTGGGTTAAATCTTTTTCCTAATCCCCCTCTTGGTCTCCCCCTTTTCAAAAAGGGGGAGATTACAGATGTTTACTTTTGAATTTCAAATTTGTTAAAAACGGTTCACTTTTGATTTTTAAATGACACTAACAACAAAGACGCTTGACATTTTCGTCTCATTTTAATACTAATGAAATCCATAAGCATAAGGAGGCCATTTATGAGTTTGAAAAATCTTGTCAGCGCCCGCGACTTTGCGAAAATCGAGAAGTTGAAAAACTCCGAGTTGGAGTCTTTTATAGAAAAGTTTATCGGCGTTCTGAAACCGTCGTCCGTTTTTATAAGCGACAGTTCCGCCTCGGACATTGATTATATAAGAAAAAAAGCCGTTGAACTCGGCGAGGAGAAAAAACTCAAGATAGAGGGACACACCGCGCACTTCGACAATTACAGCGACCAGGCGCGGGATAAGGCGAACACGAAAATCTTGTCGCCTAAAGGCGCGTATCTTGGAGCCAGCATAAACACGAAAGACCGCGATGAGGGGTTGAAAGAAATCTACTCGATAATGGACGGAATAATGAAAGGGAAGGAAATGATTGTTTCGTTTTACTGTCTTGGCCCGGTTAACTCGCCGTTTTCGATCCCCTGCGTCCAGATAACGGATTCTTTTTATGTCGCGCACAACGAAATCCTGCTTTACAGGCAGGGTTATGAAGAGTTTTTGAGGCAGGGTTCCTCGGCGAAATTTTTTAAATTTGTCCATTCCGCTGGCGAACTGCTTCCGGATATGACATCGAAGAATATCGAACATCGCAGGATTTACATAGATATGGAAGAGGAGACCGTTTACAGTGCGAATACGCAGTACGGCGGAAACACAATAGGGCTCAAGAAACTCGCTATGCGTCTCGCCATCCACAGGGCGAGTCGTGAGGGCTGGCTCAACGAGCATATGCTTGTTATGGGAATCACAGGTGACTCCGGCAGAGTAACTTATGTGACGGGCGCTTTCCCATCTCTTTGCGGGAAAACGTCGACTTCGATGATAGAAGGCGAAAAAATTATCGGCGACGACATCGCCTATCTGCGCAAAATCAACGGCGAAATCAGGGCTGCCAATGTCGAAAAGGGGATGTTCGGGATAATTCAGGGAATAAACTCGAAAGACGACTCGATTCAGTGGGATGTTCTCACGAATCCGGGCGAGGTTATTTTTTCGAATGTTCTTCTCCTTCGAGACGGTTCGGTTTTTTGGATAGGACATAATGGAGAAATTCCGCAGGAGGGTTTCAACCATTCGGGGCGGTGGTTTCGGGGTAAAAAGGATTCCGCTGGCAGGGAGATTCCGCCATCCCATCCGAATGCGAGATTCACCGTTTCGCTTGACGGGCTCAAAAATGTTGACGACAATCTTCACAATCCCGAAGGCGTTCCCGTAGGGGGGGTGATTTACGGCGGCAGGGACTCCGACACTTCCGTTCCAGTCGAGGAGGCGTTTGACTGGGTTCACGGAATCATAACCAAAGGAGCTTCGCTCGAGTCCGAAACGACAGCCGCCACTCTCGGCAAGGAAGGGGTGCGGTCATTCAACCCGATGTCAAATCTCGATTTCCTTTCGATTCCCGTGGGCAGATATATTCGAAATAACATTCTGTTCGGGCAGGCCGCGGATAAGCCGCCCAAAATATTTGGCGTGAATTATTTTCTCAAAGACAAAAACGGAAGTTTTCTGAATGAAAGGCGGGACAAAAAAGTCTGGCTGAAATGGATAGAAAAGCGGATAAACGGCGAATTGGACGCTGTTCCCCGTCCTACGGGTTTTATTCCGCGTTATAAAGACCTGAAAAAACTTTTTGAGGTTGTTTTGGGCAAGGTTTACGGAGAGGATGAATATGAGAAGCAGTTCACTCTGCGGGTGAACGAGAATATATCGAAGGTAGAGAGAATTCTGGAAATTTATTCGCAGCTCCGCGAAGTGCCGGCCGAATTGTTCGAAGTTCTGAAACAGCAGAAAGACAATCTCATCCGCGCTAAATTGAGTTTCGGCGATTACATTTCGCCGTTTATTGAAATATCGTAAAAAATTTTGTATTCTATCCGAGCGCTTCGCAGCAGATAAAGGAGAAAAATTATGGCGAGGGTAAAAAGAGGAAAAATAAAAAGGAAAAAGCACAAGAAGATTTTGAAACTTTCCAAAGGCGCGAAGGGTGCAAAAAAGAATCATTACAGACAGGCAAAAGAGAATGTCGCCAGGGCGATGGCTTATGCCACTCGCGACAGGAGAGTGAAGAAAAGAACTTTCAGGAGCAGATGGATAACAAATCTTTCGATCGCCTGCCGCAATCTGGGAATGACCTATTCGCAGTTTATAGACGGGCTCAGAAAGAAGAACATAAGACTTTCCCGTCCGATGCTTTACAAAATCGCCATTGAGGATTTCGAGACATTCAAAAAAATAGCCGAGATTGCGAAATGAACAGGGAGACCATAAAATGCGGATTTTTGACGAAATACTCAGAATACGGAAAAACTTTTTCGAATCGGTCAAAAATATCAAAAATGCCGAACAGCTCAACAATGTCAGAGTAGTTTATATCGGGCGGAAGGGAAAAGTTTCCCGACTTTTGAGAACAATATCCGATCTGCCTTCGGACATACGTCCCAAAGTCGGGCAGGAACTGAACAGCCTTAAGGACGAAATAGAAGATAAACTTAAAGACCTCGGGCTGAAAATAAATCCGCATCACCAGCGTTTCAAAATAGACGAGACGCTGCCCGGACGAAGATTTTTTGCCGGCCATAAACACCCTCTTAAAATAATTATGGAAAAAATTTTCGAAATATTTTTTTCTCTGGGTTTTTCTCTTGTGGAAGGTCCCCTGATAGAGGATGACTGGCACAATTTCACGGCGCTCAATATTCCGGAGTACCATCCCTCGCGGGATATGCATGACACTCTTTACATTGAAGGTAGCGGCAACCTTCTGCTGAGAACCCACACCTCTCCGGTTCAAATCAGGATTCTCAAAAACAACACCCCGCCAGTGGCGGTGATTGTCCCGGGAAAATGCTTTCGCAAAGATGCCATCGACGCTTCGCACTTTCCTGTTTTCCACCAGATAGAAGGTTTGTGGGTCGACAGGGATATCTCTTTCGCGGATTTGAAAGGGGTTCTTATGGGGTTCGTTACGCGGCTCTTCGGGAAAGTGGAATCGCGTTTTCGCCCGAGTTTCTTCCCGTTTACGGAACCCTCCTGCGAGATGGATATCAGTTGTCCTCTTTGTGGCGGAAAAGGATGCTCCACCTGCGGCGGGCAAGGCTATCTGGAAATTCTCGGAGCGGGCATGGTTCACCCCGCTATTTTTAAAAATTCCGGTGTCAAGGGAGAATGGCAGGGTTTCGCTTTTGGAATGGGCGTGGAAAGAATCGCCCTGATTTATTACGGTCTGGCGGACATCAGGAATTTTTACAACAACGATATCAGGTTTCTGGATCAGTTTAGGTAAATTGAAAAGTGGAAACCGAAAATCGAAATGGAGAATGACAAATAAAAAATGAATCCCCCACCTGCACGCAGGTGGGGGATGTAGCGGGCGACGTAAGTCGCCAAAAAAGTGACAAGGAAGATGAAAAGTGAAAAAGATGAAAAGTGGAAAAGGTAAAAGAACCCCCTACTTAATCTCCCCCCTAAAAGGGGGGAGAAAGAGAGGGGGGATTTTCCCTTATCAACTTGTCACTTTATCATTTGGAATTTTGGATTGTCATTTTGAATTTGCTGATATTATCTGATAT
>JAGHAK010000010.1 GCA_021161565.1 Elusimicrobiota bacterium
AATCTGCGTGTAGTCGCCGGTGTAATAAAATTTCATTTTGTCGTCCTGGTTTTCAATCTGGTATCTGAAAAGCGTTTTAAACTTTTTGAAAAAGGGATATTCGACCTGAAAATAGGTTTTGTAATAATTTTTCGTCGTGATTTCAGCAAGGGGCTTCACTTCCCTCCAAATTTCGCCCGCCCATTTCATATTAAGACCCTTTGACTTCGCGCGAACTTCCGAAAACATCTTCTCGACGGGTTTGTCACCGGAAATGTGGAAATTGTAATAATCTGCGTCAAATCTGCTGAATCCAAAGAGAATGGACGTATAAGAGAAATTGTATAAACTCGCAAACTGAAACGCTTTCGCGAGTTCCGACTCCTTCGTTTTGTCGACATTGCTCGAATAGGAATTATGCCGCGAAAGAGCCCAGTCAAAAAAAAACCTCCCGTTTCCGTAAGTTGTCTTCACCCCGCCGCCAAAGACATTGTTCTGGCCTGCGGAAAACTTGTATTTTATGTATTTCACAGCCTGGTCCTCCCACGCTGCTGCCTCGTCTTCGTCCCAGTATGACTCGTCTCTTTCGACAGGCACGATTTCGGGATTAAATTTTTCCCTGTAACCTATGAAATGAATATCATAGGTCTTTAACGGAAAGGTAAAATAAAAACCGTAAAAATAATCTTCGAGATTGTTCAGATTTCCGAAATTCTCCTCCCCCGTATAAGAAAAATTGACGCTCGAAGGCACGGATTTCGCCGTTCCGTCGGGATTTAGTTTTACAGTCAGATACTTGTCCGACCAGAAGAGAGCGTATGTGTAAACGGGCGTGTTTTTCTGAACGGCAATGCCATAGAAGCCGGCATTTTTATTGGAAGCCCTATAAGGCTCCACGCCTTTTTTGTCTTTGCCCACCGACGGAATCGTTTTCGCAACGCTTCCGAGGACAAAGCCTCTCTCGAAATTGAGTTTGTAGGAACCTATCACGACTGTGTTAAATTTGGAAAAATTTTTCGCGTAAAAATAATTGCTGACAAGATAATACTTCCGAAAATTCTCCCAGTTTATCTCCCTGCCCCATGCGTCCCGCTTTGCGGTGAAGGAAATCTCCATGGAATCGCCGTAAAAAAATCTGAGGCGGCTCATTAAGTATTCAGGATGATGAAAATTTTCAGGCGACTCGATTTTTTTATCCGACGAAGGAAGTTCCAGCCGCTGGGTGAGACGCAGTTCGCCGCGGGTCGACTCCTTTTCCTGCTCGGTGTAAACCGTGAGGAACGGTCTTATAATTTTGTAAATTTCGTCCGTTATTCCCGGAACGTCCTTCAATTCCTCGACATCGCGGAAACCCTTGTGGTGAACCCTGTATCTGATTATCCCTATGACAAGGCGCGGGGTAAGCATTGGAAGTTTGAGCAAATCGGGCCTTGTCACGGAATTTAAGTCGAGAGGATTGTTTCTGAAATCTTCGAGTTCGTCGGTGTTCAAATCCTCGTATCCGAATTTTTCCGACTCGACATTGTCTATAACATCGTCATAAATGTTTTCGAGGTCCTTGTCCGAAATGTCGCAGAATGCGAAATTAGTGAAAAAGCAAAAATGAAAAGCGAAAAGCAGAAAGAATGAAACAGTAAGGGAAATCCTCATTCCTATCTGTTTTCGAGAGCATCTTCGCATTTTTTGATTATCCGAATCGACTGCGGATGAGTCGGATCGAGTTCCAGAATTTTCCTGAAAACCTTTATAGCCTTTTTGTATTTGCCCGCCTGATAAAGTTTCAGCCCTTCGAAGTAATATTTCTTTTTAAGCATATTCATTTTCTCGGGCGACATCTTTTCTTTTTTCTTTTTCTTCGAGCGGGGAGCGGGCATTTCCTCCTCCGGAGCGATTTCGGGCTGCGAAACCTCGCCCACAGTAATGTAGTCTTTTATTTTTTCGAATTGCGACTTTCTAAACCTTGGAACATCAAGAATGTCCTCAATTTTGCGGAATTTCCCGTGCGCCTGACGATACTCCACAATTCTCATCGCCGTGACCCTGCCTATTCCCGGCAAAGAATCCAGTTCCTTCGTGTCCGCTTCGTTTATGTTGACTTTCTCCAGAGTCGTTTCCCTCCCCGCCGAAGGTTTTTCGAATTTGACTTTTCTCCTCTTCTTCTTCGCCTTCTTGTAAAACTGGGTCGGCGCGGCAATTTCCCTCTTTTCCCCCCATCGAAGCGAGAGCGTGAAAAGATGCTCGGGAAAAAGGGTTCCGTGAGATATGTAAGCGTAATCGATATCCATAAATTTGAACATAAAACCGAAGCCGAAAGCCGCGACCTGCGGCGACGGCTGAACGCCGAACCTGACGCAGAAAGAGGGAAGAACATTGAGTTCGCAGCCCAGTTTTATCACATTTTCGTCCCTGTCCGACGGGGAATCGACTTCGAAAGAAGCGAGAAGACCGCCGAACGGCCTCCAGCAAATTCCTCCCGAAAGTTGCCTGTAAACATCCTCATTGGCTATTTTCGGCCTGTTTAAGCCCTTTGAAAAAAGACCAAACGAAAATTTGGGATTGACCGAACCGTAAATTCCCCAGTCGAAAGCGACCGCGGAGTCGCTGCCGGCCCCTTCTATTTTGAGACCCAGACTGCGGATGTTGTATCCCAGATACGCGCCGGGGGCGAGAAGGAAACTGTGCGTGAAAATCAGTTCGCTTTCTTTATAGAAACTTTTTCCGAAAGATGTGCTGTTTATCGCGAAGGAACCAAGCCTCCTCGTCGGGAAAGAAATGCCTATGTCCGAATAGGCGAGATCGGATTCGGAATAAAGAGAAACCTGCGAAAAGGAAAGATTAACGGCATTGAAAAGATTTAACCCGGCGGGATTGAAAAACGGAGACGAAGCGTCGTTTGAAACAGCGACAAAACTTCCCGCCATCGCGCCAGCGCGGGCGGAAACGGGCTTGTCCTCGAAAGAAGCGGTCGCAAGCGACCGCATAAAAAATAAAAAATAAAAAATGAAAAATATGGCAAGCAGCAATTTTTTACATTTTAATCTGTCATTTTCCATTTTAATTTTTGATTTTTCCATTTTTTATTTCCCTTGTCATTTCGAGCGATAGCGAGAAATCTTTTTCCACTTTTTCACTTTTCAAC
>JAGHAK010000040.1 GCA_021161565.1 Elusimicrobiota bacterium
TCCATTTTGCATTTCTCCCAATCTCCTAATTTCGCTTCATCTTTCATCACTTCATCACTTTATCACTCGCAATCTTGCCGTCAGGGACGCTCTCGCAAGCGAAATCGCTCGCGATGTTTTAGCATTTTGCCTTCATACTTCCGACTTTTTCCATTCGTTCCTATTTATATTTTATCAAATTTTCGGGAACGCGCCACTTTACAAAATTATACATAATCCCCGCCGGAGCGACCGCGACGCCGCGAAACCGCGAATGAACCGCCGGCAGGGAATTTCCGACATACAAAAAGCAATAAGGCTGATCATCAGCGAGGATTTCCTGAAGGCGGAAATAAATTTTTTTTCTTTTTTCGATGTCAAACGTCCTCCGCCCTTCCGCAAGAAGGCGGTCAACCTCGGGATTGGAATAGGAAACAAAATTGTACCCGCCTTTCCTCATCTCGGATGAATGCCATATGGAAAACTGGTCGGGGTCCCGCGAAAGGGACCATCCTAAAATAACCGCCTCGAATTTTCTCGGGTCTATGTACTGATGAATGAACGACGCCCATTCGAGAATTCTTATTTTCATTTCAATGCCCACCTTTTTTAATTCGTCCTGTATGATTGTGGCGCACTCCTCCCGCATCTTGTTTCCCTGATTCGTCAAAACGGTGAAGGAAAATTTTCTGCCGTCTTTTTCCCTTATTCCGTCGCCGTCGCGGTCGCGCCAGCCCGCTTTTTCGAGAAGGATTTTCGCCTTTTCGGAGTTGTGCGGATATTTTTTCACATTCGGATTGTAAGCCCAGGAAGTCGGCGGATAAGGCGCCGATATCGGCACGCCTTCGCCCTGAAGCACGGCCCCGATTATCGCTTTTTTGTCGATGGCATAGGCAATCGCCTGCCTGACTTTTTTATCCCTGAAAAGAAGGTTTTTCAGGTTGAAACCGAGATATGTGTATGAAAAAGAGGGATAATTGAATTTTTTGTAAAACCTGTCAAAAAGTTTTCCCGTCGCCTCGAATTTATACTGATACGGAGTAAGTCCCATTATATCAATCGCCTGTTTTTTGAGTTCCAGAAACTGGACAGTCGCATCGGGTATGATTCTGTAAACGATTCTCGAAATGTTTCCCGTCTTCTCGAAGTAATTTTCGTTTTTCTCGAGAATTATTTTCTCGCCGGGGTCCCACCTGACAAATCTGTAAGGGCCGGTGCCTATCGGCTTTCTGTTGGCGGGATTTTTGTTGAAATCCCCTTTTGAAAAAATGTGCTCGGGAATTATTCCTATGCCCCACGATTCGAGCGCAGGAGCGAAAGGTTCCTTGTATTTCACCTTAACGGTGTAATCATCCGGAATTCGGACGCTGGCGATTCTTTTGTAATCGCTCGAAAACGGCGTCAGGACCTTCGGGTCGACGAGTTTTTCGTATGTGAATAAAACATCACGCGAGGTGAAAGGTTTTCCATCGTGCCACAAAACATTCTTTCTCAGATGAAAAACTATTGTGAGCCCGTCGGGAGTAACATCCCAACTTTCGGCGAGGTCGCCTGTGATTTTCAGATCTTTGTCATACTTCGTAAGTCCGTTAAAAACAAAACCGTTTATGTCGCCCGATGCGGAATCCGTCGCGAGAAGCGGATTCAGATAGGACGGCTCCCCTATCGAGGAAAAAACTATCGTATCGCCCGAAGGAGCCTTTGCGGTTTTGCCGCAGCCGGCAAACAGAAAAGCCGACAGAACCGCGGCAGAAAAAAACAAAAAATTTTTCACTTTTTTATTTCTCTTCTCATCTTTATGAAATTCAGAAGACGCGGCGCGGACATCGTGTTTATAACATCCCCGCGCTTCGCCCATCCGCGGCGCAGAGTTTTCACACCGAAAGTTCTGTAATTCAAATGTTTTATCGAATGCGCGTCGCAGCCGAGAGAAAGTTTCGCTCCTCTGCGGACAGCCTCGCGAATGTGCGAATCCTTCAAATCGAGACGGTCGGGATAACTGTTCACTTCGAGAACGATGTTCTTTTCAGCCGCCTTTTCAATCAGCATATCCACATCGACCGCGATGGGATTTCTCTTCCCGATGAGCCGGGCGGTCGGATGGGCGATAATATCCACATACGGATTTTCCATTGCTATGAGAAGGCGGCGGTTCATTTCGTCAGCCGGCTGTTTGAAGCCCGTATGAACGGCGGCAAGGCAGACATCCAACTGCGAGAGAATTTCGTCGGGATAATCAAGCGACCCGTCCTTCAGAATATCGACTTCGGCGCCAAAAAGAATTTTTATCCTTGATTTTTTGTTGAGTTCCCTTATTTCCTCTTTTTTCCTCATAAGGTCTTTTATGCTAACTCCGTTTGCTATTTTCAAACTTCTGGAATGGTCGCATATCGCAATCCATTCATATCCCATTTTGAGCCCCGCTTCCGCCATCTGCGCAATCGAAAAAGCGCCATCGGAGTAAGTGCTGTGAACATGGAGGTCTCCTTTTATATCCTTTTCTTCGACAAGTTCGGGAAGTTTCTGTTCGGCGGCTAAGGCTATCTCGCCCGAATCCTCCCTCAATTCCGGAGGAATATATTGCATGCCCAGTTTTTCATAAACTTCTTTTTCCGTGGAACCGGCGAGAAATTTTCCTGCACCTGTTTTTGTCTTCCTGTAAAGCCCATATTCGTTGAGAGTCAAATTCTTTTTAACGGCAAACTCGCGAAGATGTATGTTATGCTTTTTGCTGCCCGTAAAATAAAGAAGCGCCGCGCCCCATGATTTTTTCTCTACAACCCTCAAATCGACCTGAATGTTATCCACGGTAATGACAGAACCTTTTGTCTTTCCCCGCGCGGACACCTTCGCGACGTATTTCCTTTCTGTAAATTCCTTTATGAGTTTTTCCGGATTTTTCGACAACGCCAGAATATCCAAATCGCCGATTGTCTCGCAACCGCGCCGATAACTGCCGCAGACGGCCCAATTTTCGCAGCCCTTGTTCTTAGTAAGCCACCTGCCGAAATCGTCGACAATCTCTTTCGCTTTCACGACGAGAAATCGACCGGCGCTTCGCGATAGAAACTCCACGCCCCGCATTATGTTTTCCGCTGTCTTCTCGCCGAAGCCTGGAAGTTTGGCGACATCGCCCCTGCGAACGGCAATTTCAAGCCCGCGGATGTCCCTGATATTCAATTTTTCAAAAAGAATTCTTATTTTTTTCGGCCCCAGACCCGGAACCGCCAGCATTTTCAGAAGCCCATCGGGAAACTGCTTTTTCAGTTCTTCGAGATAATTGATTTTTCCCGTTTCGAGAAACTCTCCGATTTTTTCGGCAATGCTTTTGCCGATGCCCGGAAGCGATGAAATTTCTCCTCTATCTGCTATTTTAGCGATGTCTTCAGGAAGAGACGATACAGTCTCCGCCGCATTGGCATAACTTCTGATTTTGAACGGATTTTCCCCTTTGATTTCCAAAAGATTTGCGATATCCTGCAGTTTCTTTGCTATTTCCTCATTCTTCATTTTCAATCCATTTTGAATTTTGATTTTTCAATTTTAAATTCTTATGCCCTCGCCCCGATTTGAACGGGGAACCTTCTCCTCCGCAGGGAGACGTTCTATCCAATTGAACTACGA
>JAGHAK010000159.1 GCA_021161565.1 Elusimicrobiota bacterium
CGTCATTTCCGCGTTTTCCCCAGTTTCGCAAAAGCGATTTTCACGACTTCCGCCGCATCGGACATTTCAGGATTTTCCCTGATAACTTCCTCCACCGCCGTTCTCGAAACTGCGGCGTTCCAGCCAAGAGCCATAAGCGCGTCACAGGCATCCTTATAAACGGGACTGAATTCCCCTCCCTCGGGAACAATGTCTATCTTTTTTATTTTATCCTTCAAATCGACAATAATTCTCTTCGCGCCCTTCTCGCCGAGACCACTGACAACGCAAAGTTCTCTCGCCCGCCCCGAAGATATAATCGCGGCTATTTTTGCGGGTGAAAAAACATCCAGCAAATTCAGCGAAACCTTTGGGCCGATTCCCGAAACACTCAAAAGCATCTTAAAAAATTCCTTCTCATCCTTTCTCAGAAAACCATAAATCTGAGGAAGTTCATCGCGGGTGTATTTTACGAAAGTGTGGATGAGGCACTGTGTGCCAACAGCGGGAAGTTTCATCTTCGTCGTCTGCGACACGGTAATCAAAAAACCGATGCCGTTTACGCCGACAATCAGGTCGGGCTCTTTCTCCAAAATTTTCCCGTTTATAATTCCAATCATTTTTTCTGCGGAGAATAGTTCCTCATATCGCTTATGAAACAGAAAGCGCACGCGAGCGCGTCCGTGGCGTCTTCCGGGATCTCCCCACTTATTTTCAAAATGCGCTTCATCTGCTCGGAAACCTGAAATTTCGTCGCCCTGCCGTATCCGACAGTCGCCTTTTTCACCTCAAGCGGCGAATAAGTTTTGAAAATCAAGCCCCGCTGAATCGCCGCCAAAGAAACAATCGCCTGCGCTCGGGCAAGATTCACCGCTGCGCGGATATCCTTAAAAAAAAACGGCTCCTCGCAGGAAACGGCGTCGGGAGCGATTTCAGTCATAATCTCCGAAATTTTGTCATAGAGAAACTTCAGCCTTTTGGAAAGGTCGTCTTTTCTCTTCGGCTTTATCACGCCCCACCGCCGCCTGCGCAATTTCGCGCGGTCGCCTTCTATGAAACCCCACCCCATAATATGCGTGCCGGGGTCGACTCCCATAATTTTCATTTATCGCCTCTCTCTTGCCGGCTCCCTTCAATATTCTTTCTGCCCTTTGCCCGAATTATAGTAATTTGCAAAGTTTTTTTCAAATGCCTGTATGTGTTTTGACTCAAACAAAAAAAATGGTATCATTAAAAAAAAGAAAACTGGGTAGAAAATTGTCTGAAAGTAGAAGACGGGCAGGCTGCCAAAGGTCGTTTTAATAAGATGGAAAATTTCGGAAAACTGATAATTGTTGCGGGGATTGTTCTCATCGTGGTCGGAGCGGCAATTTCGGTTTTGCCGAAGATTCCCTTTATCGGAAAACTCCCGGGAGACATCACAATAAAAAAAGGACACTTCACATTCTATTTTCCCATCGCAACTTCCATCCTCGTCAGCGCTATTTTAACGATTCTGTTTCGAATTTTCAAAAAATAATGAGCGAAAACTGGGGAATAAATCAGACGCATTTCTACAGATTAAAAATTGAGGGGAAAAATTCATTTTCGCTGAAATACAAAAACTCAGACATTTTCGTAAAATCGGACCGCGACATAAAAAAACAGGTAGAGAAAATTTTGGCCGAAAATTACGATAAAATCGAAGAATACATTTCCGCCAATCCTCATTTCGCTGAATCGCTCGTCCCGCTGCCTGAAGACGACACCGCACCCGAAATCGCGAAAAAAATGTTCCGGGCGGCAAAAACAGCTGGAGTCGGACCAATGGCGGCGGTCGCCGGGGCGATAGCCGAGGAAATTTATATCGGGCTGAAAAAACCGCCTTTTCTGATTGTGGAAAACGGCGGAGACATTTTTCTTTCGGCGAAAAAAGACGTTCTCTGCGGAATTTTCTCCAGCACAAAATTCGACAAATTCGCGCTGAAAATAAAAAAGTCCTTTATGCCATGCGGAATTTCAAGTTCTTCGTCCAAAATCGGGCATTCATTAAGTTTTGGGAAAGCCGTTCTCGCCACCGTTATTTCAAAAAGCGGCGCAGCCGCCGACGCGTTCGCGACGGCTCTGGCGAATAAAATTCAATCGGGAAAAATGTTGAAAAAAGCGGTGGAAGAAACCGGAAGAAAAAAAGAAGTTATTGGATGCTTCGCTATTCTGGACGAAAAAATCGCAATTTCGGGGGATATTGAATTTCTGAACGCTTAACCTGAATTATTCACCCCCGCATTTTGCGGGGGAATAATTCACCCCTCTGGCCACCCCCGATTTTATCGGGGATACATGAATAATGCAGGTTAAAAATGCCAAAAAATTCGATACATCCGAAAATTTGCGGCTCATTGACAAAAACGCCTTTTTTGGATAAAGTTTTGATAAGGATTACTACAAGAAAATGAAAAGGAGGAATGATGAAAAACGTTTCTGATTTCGCAAAAAAATTTTTGCTGGCTGGGCTTGGGGCAGCGGCTTTCAGCAAAGAGGAGATTGAGAAAATCGCAGGCAAACTGGCGGCAAAAGGCGAGTTGAGCAAAAGCGAAGCGATACGCGTAATTAACAATCTCGCCGAGAAAGGGAAAAGCGCGCAGAGCGACATCTCAAAATTGGTAAGACAGGAAGTCGAAAAAATTTTAAGGGAATCCGCCATCGCTTCGAAAAAAGACGTCGATGAAATAAAAAAACGATTAAGCCTACTGGAGAAAAAACTCGCCCGATAAAAAACTGCCAGAATATCGCCAAGGGCAAACTCATTGAAAATCACTGGACTCAAAAAAGGATACAGAAATGTTCGACGACTCCAACAGATTATCGGAACCCTTTTCAACAACGGCTTTGAAATTTTCGTTTCCAGATTAAATCTTAGACATCTCATCCCCAAAAAGCGCAAGCGCGAAAAAAGGCAGGCGAAATCCCTCGAAGAACGCTTGCGAAATGTCTTTGAGGAACTGGGTCCGACATTCATAAAATTCGGACAAATTCTGAGCGTCAGGCCGGATATTGTGCCCCATAGCCTCATTTGCGAACTTCAAAAACTTCAAGACAGCGTTCCCTCTTTCAGATGGGAAGAAGCCGAAAAGATAATTCAGAAAGAATCAGGAAAACAAATCAGCGAAATATTTACGTCGTTTGAGAAGGAACCTTTTGCAGCCGCCTCAATCGCGCAGGTTCACAAAGCCGAACTCAAATCAGGGGAAAAAGTTGTTGTGAAAATCCAACGCCCCAACATAGAAAATGTTATCGAAACGGATCTTTCAATAATGCTTTATCTCGCCGCTGGAGCGGAAAAATACATCGAAGAGGCTAAACTTTACAATCCCGTAAACATCGTAGAGGAATTCGCCAGGACAGTGAGAAAGGAGCTCGACTTCAAAAGGGAAGCGAAAAATATAGAAAGATTCGCCGCAAATTTCCGCAATGTTCCATCGGTTTACGTTCCAAAAGTTTTTTGGGATTACACAACATCAAAAATGCTGATAATGGAGAGAGTCGAAGGCATCAAGGTTGACGATATTGAAAACATCAAAAAAGCGAGACTGGACACAAAAGCAATAGCGCGCAACGGAGCAAATGCGGTGCTTAAACAGGTTTTTCAGGACGGGTTCTTCCACGGGGACCCTCATCCCGGAAACATTTCTGTGCTTGAAGGGAACGTCATTTGTTTCTTCGACTTCGGCATTATGGGGAAACTTGACGACCAAATGAAAAATGACCTTGCCTGCATACTCGTCGCCGCAGTGAAAAAAGATTCAGGCGCGCTTGTAAAACGATTCCTCGATATGGGAATCATCGACGAAAACGCGAATATTTACAACCTCACCCGCGATCTCGACGACTTAATAGACGCTTATGTCGGTCTTCCTCTTAAAAGAATTGAAATAAAAAAAATTCACCGCGAAATTTCAAATCTGATTCATCAGCACCAGATCAGAATTCCCACCAACTATGCGCTCCTCGGCAAAGCGCTGGTGGCGATTGAAGGGATAGGCAGACAACTCGACCCCGAGTTTGACTTTGTCTCTCATTTAAAACCATTTATAAAACAACTGGTTGCCGAGCGATATTCGCTTTCGCACATTTTGAGAGAATTGAGCGAATTTTCCTCGCAAGCCCATTCGCTTGTCAGAAACTTCCCTTCCGACGCGAGCGAAATTCTAAAAAAATTGAGAACCGGCAAATTGAAAATTGAATTCGAACATCAGGGACTGGAAAATCTCATTCGCACTCTCGACAAAGTCAGCAGCCGCATAGCGATAAGCCTCATCATCGCCGCATTGATAATCGGCGCATCCAGAGTAAATCATCCTGTTTTCGGAACTGCGGGATTTATACTCACCGGGATTCTGGGACTGGTTCTAATCATTTCCATTTTGTATTCCAAAAAGCCATAATCGTTCCCACAAAAAGTATTCCCCACCAAGATTCTGGTGGGGGATGTAGCGGGCGTCGTAAGTCGCCAAAAAAAGTGAAAAAGTGAAAAAAGATTTCTCGCTATCGCTCGAAATGACAAGGGAAATAAAAAATGGAAAAATCAAAAACATCGCGAGCAATTCTTGCCAGCAGGGCTGTGTGAGCGAGAAATTCGACCCGGTTTTCGCAGC
>JAGHAK010000099.1 GCA_021161565.1 Elusimicrobiota bacterium
GTCATTTTACATTTTTATCTTTTATTTTTACCCCCCTTCGCAGAAAGCCACGGGTGTCAACCCGTGGATGAATGCGAAAAGGGTAACCCGCTGTAGCCTTGGCGAAAGCGGGTATGCTTCGGCGGGTTCCGCCGAAGAATGTGGAGGTGCCACGGCTGTGAAGCCGTGGGGCTCCACATTAGCGTATGCGTAAGTATTTTTTGCACTATATATAAAAGGAGGAAACCGCCCTTTCGGTTGATGTGGTATGATGGAATGTGAAATAGAAAAAAATGAAAAAGGTATTATACTACCGAGGAAACTTTCAACCCAAGTTCCACGAGAAACGCGTAAAAACTTTCGACCGATTTTATTTTTACGCGCTCCGCGACGCTATGGGCGTTTTCAATGTCCGGACCGATTGAAATCATTTCAACTCCGTCAAATTTTTTTGCTATCACACCACATTCGAGACCGGCGTGAACGGACTTTAAAAGCGGCTTTTTCCGAAAAAGAGTTTCGAAAACCCTCTTCGCCGCACTTATCAGAGACGATTTTTCAACAGGCGACCATGGAGGAAAAAGAGTTTTTGAATAAAAACTTCCGCCAAGCGATTTTACAATAGCAATAATTTTTTCCGACGCTTCTTTTGTCAATTTCTCGCTCATACCCCTTACAAGATACTCAACACTCAATGATTTTTTTCCTGTTTTCAAAACCCCCAAATTTGCGGACGATTGCGGAGGATTTCCCTTTCTGAAAACTCCAGTAGGCAGCGAATTTAAAATATCGGAAATCCGTCGGGCGGAAACTGCAGACAAACGCCTTTTCTTACTCCGAGTTTTTATTTCAATTTTCATTTTTCTTTCAAAAGAATTTTTTTTCAGAATTTTCTCGGAAACGCTTCTGAAGGTCTTCAGGAATTCGGCGTCATCATCTGCCAGAACTTTTGCGTTGGCAAAAACAGGAATAACATTTATTTCGCTTCCTCCTTCTGCCGAAACAATGCCAAAATCAGTTTTACTGCTTAAAGCGGCGAGCAACTGCCCCAGAACTTTCACGGCGTTATCCCTTTCTTTATCTATGTCAATTCCGGAATGCCCCCCGGCGAGGCCCGAAACCGAAATATCGAAAACATTCCCTTTTATTCTTCTCCTTTCCACCGGAATTTCCGCGCGAAGATAGACCCCACCGGCGCATCCAACGAAAATGGCGCCTTCTTCTTCAGAATCAAGGTTTATAAATGTCCTTCCGCGAAGAAAATTTTTCCTTAGTCCGGCCGCGCCGCGAAGGCCCGTTTCCTCCTCTACGGTAAACAGAAATTCAATTGCCGGATGGGAAATTTTTTTCTCTGTCATCAAAGACAACATCGCCGCCACGCCTATTCCATTGTCTGCCCCGAGACTTGTGCCGTCGGCAGAGACATAGCCGCCTCCGAATTTCAATTTTATTTTATCTTTCTTAAAATCAAATTTTTTATTCTTATCCTTAACGCAGACCATATCAAGATGGGACTGTAAAACGATTATCCTTTTGCAATCTGTCTTCTGCGCAGGCTTAAAAACAAGCAAATTTCCAGTCGCATCCTGAGAAAATTTCAGTTTATTCTTTTCGGAAATTTTTTTTATAAACTCCCTGAGTCGCCCTTCGTTGCCCGAGCAATGGGGAATTCCGGAAATTTTCTCAAAATACTTCCAAAGATTTTCAGCAGTCATTCAACCACTTACCATTCACCAACTTCACACTTCGATTTTCCAGCAGTTTTCGCCGAGAAGTTTTTCAAGACCTTCTATCAGTTTCGAATTTATTTTCACGCAGATTTCGGTCGCCCATTTGACTTTTCCGTTTTTTTTCGTCTCCAGTATGAAATTTACCTGCGTCGGCCCCGGAAATTTTTTCAGGAAGTTCGCGATTTTTTTCAAAAAATCCTCTTCAAGCCCCGAAGTTTTAAGATAAACATCAAATCCGCGGGGCAGTTTTTCGAACGCGGACTGCACGGAATAAAATTTTTCCCCGAAAAACCTCAAGCCCCTCATGCCCTCGGACACGGTGCCTTTAACTGCGATAATTTCGTCCTCCGAAATCTGCTTCAAATCATCAGGCAGGGTTCGGACGAAACCGACGACCTCGATAACCCCCGTGAGGTCTTCAAGCCGAATGACAAACATTTCCTCGTCTTTTTTCGTCTTGAGGTGTTTCAGTTCTTTCACAATTCCAATCAAAATCTGGCTGCTTCCCCCGGCGGCAGATACGGCTGAAACTGTGGAAGTGCGAAGATACCTAAAAAATTTTTCGTATCTGGTCAGCGGATGACCGGTAAGATAGAAACCGAGAGCCTCTTTCTCATATTTCAGTTTCCGGGCGTGCGACATTTTTTTCGGCGCGGCTTTGACTTCCGCATCCTGCGTTTCGACAAAAAGACTTATCTGCCCCGAATCGGCTTCCGCCTTTTTTCTCTCAGCGCGCGAGAGAGCAGATTCGAAATCCTCGAGTATTCCCGCAACATTCGGCTCTATCTTCGAAAATGCTCCTGCTTTAAGGAGAAACTCCGCCATTCTTTTGTTGTATGACCGCCGCGACATAAACCTCACCATAAAATCCTCAAAATTTGCGAACTTTCCGTTTTTCCTTCGCTCATCCACAATATCGTCACAACCCTTCTCGCCGGTGTTTTTTACCGCAAGCAGCCCGAAAACGATTTCCTTTCCGGCGCGAGGCGAAAAATAGGTTTCGCTCTCGTTTATGTCCGGCGGAATTATTTTCAGAGACATATCTTCGGCTTCCTTCAGGTAACGCGAAATTTTCTTCTCGTCGCCGATTACCGAATTAAGCAGCGCAACCATAAATTCGAGCGGGTAATTCGCTTTGAGATACGCCGTCTGATAGGAAATGACCGCATAAGCGGTGGAATGACTTTTGTTAAAACCGTAGGAACCGAAAAAAACCAGAAGATTGAAAATCTCCTCGGATGTCTCGGCTTTTACGCCATTTTTCCTGCAGCCTGAAATAAAATTCTCTTTCTGTTCCTCTATTTCGCTGATGACTTTTTTGCCCATCGCCTTTCTCAGAATGTCCGCCTGCTCAAGCGAAAAGCCGGCAAGTTCCTTCGCTATCAGCATAACCTGTTCCTGATAAAGAATGACTCCGTAAGTTTCTTCGAGAATATCTTTCAGAGCGGGATGGGGATATGAGTATTTTTTTCTGCCGTGCTTCCTCTCGATGAATTCGTCAACCATTCCCGCTTTTATCGGACCCGGCCGATACAGCGCCAACACAGCCGACAAATCGGTAAAAACAGACGGCTTCATTTTTCTCAAAATGTCTCTCATCCCTTCGCTTTCCACCTGAAAAACCCCGACCGTTTTCGCCTTGCCCAAGAGGTCAAAAGTTTTTTTATCGTCGAGCGGAAGATTTTTTATATCAATTTTCGCTTTCCGGTTTTTCGCCGCCAGATTCACGGCGTCGTTTATTACGGTAAGTGTTTTCAGCCCCAGAAAATCCATTTTGAGAAGGCCAAGCTTTATCAGGTAATCCCCCTCGAATTGCGTTATTATGCCCGTCTTGGACTTTGCCAGAGGAACAAACTGCGATATTTTTCCGGGCGTTATGACAACCCCCGCGGCATGAACGCCAAAATGCCTTTTCAGCCCCTCCATTTTCCCCGCGACCGAAAGAACTTTCGCCACTTCGGGATCCGATTTGGCCATCTGCTTGATTTCCGAAACGCTCTCCGCTGCGGATGCCACTGTTTCTCCTGCGGGAATAAGTTTCGCGATTTTATCGCACTTCGCGTAAGAAACCCCCATCACCCTGCCGACATCGCGAATCGCACCGCGCGCTTTGAGCTGGTTGAAAGTTATAATCTGCCCGACGGATCCCTCGCCGTATCTGCTTTTTACATACTCTATCACGCGATCTCTGCGGGCATCCTCAAAATCGATGTCAAGGTCGGGCATTGTGATTCTTCCCGGGTTTAGAAATCTCTCGAAAAGAAGCCCGTATTTCAGCGGGTCGATATCCGTGATTTTGAGAAGATACGAAACGATGCTTCCTGCGCCGGACCCTCTGCCCGGCCCGACGGCAATCCCGTTTTTTCTGGCATAGTTTATGAAATCCCACACGATTAGAAAATATGACGAAAAACCCATCTTTCTTATCACTCCGAGTTCCTCGTCGAGACGGTTCTTTATTTCCGGAGTTTGACGGCCGTATCTGTCTTTGATCCCCTCCCAACAGAGTTTATTCAAATAATCGAACGCCTTTTCGCCCGAAGGCGTCCTGAATGCCGGCAATCGAAGTTTGTCGAATTCGAAACTAACATTGCACTTTTCCGCAACTTCCGCGGTCGTCTCGATTGCTTCGGGAAATTCCCTGAAAAGTTCCGCCATCTCCTCGCCGCTTTTCAAAAACAGTTCCCTTGTCGACATTTTAAAACGCTTCTCGTCGGCGAGTTTCGCTCTCGTACCTATGGCGAGCGCGACATCCTGCAGTTCGGCGTCTTCCCGTCTGGCGTAATGGACATCGTTTGTGGCAACGGTCTTCAAATCGAGACGCCGGGCGATTTCCACAAGCGAAGGCAGAATCTTTTTCTCGTCCTCAAGGTCGTGATTCATCAGTTCTATGTAAAAATCTTTCCCAAAAACGGATTTCATCTTTTTCGCGTATTCCAGCGCCGCTTCGAAATCTCCGTCCAGTACCATCGACGGAATTTTTCCGTGAAGACAGCCCGAAAGCACGACAAGACCTTCAGAATTTTCGAAAAGGATATCCTCGTCAATGCGGGGCTTGTAGTAAAAGCCATCCGTGTAACCATAGGAACTGAGTTTCATCAGATTCCTGAAACCCGTGTTGTTTTTGGCAAGAACCGTCAGATGAAAATTTTTTCTCGACAAAGGCGATGTCTGGTCTTTTGCGGAACGGGATGCAAGATAAAATTCGCTTCCGATTATGGGTTTCAGTTTCGCTTTTCGGCAGGCGAGATAGAATTCCAGAACGCCGAAAAGATTGCCGTGATCTGTAATCGCGAGAGCCTTGAATGAATGCCTCAGCGCTTCCTCAATCAAATCTCCCGCAACTGTATTGCCGGAAGCGTCCAGGGAGAGGATTCTGGCGACACCGTCAAGAAGGCTGTATTCCGTGTGGACATGAAGATGGACGAAATCGCTCATATGTCTTTCCGCAAAATTTCTATCGCCGTTCTTTTTACAGAATGGGCAGATATTTTTCTATTTCGAAACCCGTAACCTGCTGTCTGTATTTGTCCCATTCTATTTTCTTGTTTTCGATGAGTTTTTCGAAAATGTGTTCTCCGAGAGCGTTTTTCAGAAGTTCCGAATTTTCCAGTTCCTGTATCGCCTCGATTAAACTTCCGGGCAGAACCTCGATACCCATATCCCTTCTCTCTTTTTCGGAAAGATGAAAAACGTCTATCTCGACGGGCTCAGGCATAGGATATTTGTTTTTTATTCCGTCGAGACCTGCGGCGAGCATCACCGAAAACGCCAGATAGGGATTGCAGGCGGGGTCGGGAAATCTGATTTCGATTCTTGTGGCGTTTTCCTTCCCTGGCTTATACATCGGAACCCTGACGAGAGCGGATCGGTTTCTCCTTCCCCAGACAATGTAAACCGGCGCTTCGTAACCGGGAACAAGCCTCTTATAGGAATTTACCCACTGGTTCGTCACCGCGCATATCTCCCGCGCGTGCTTCATAACTCCGGCAATATAATGCTTCGCGTCTTCCGACAGGTTATATTTGTCTTCGGCGGAGAAAAAAGCGTTTTTACCTCCGGAGAAAAGGGACTGGTGCGTGTGCATTCCGGAACCGTTTTCGCCGAAAATCGGCTTCGGCATAAAGGAAGCATAAGCACCTGCCTCCCACGCGATGGATTTTACGACGATTTTGTAGGTTATGACATTGTCTGCCATCAAAAGAGCGGGAGCGTATTTCAAATCGATTTCGTGCTGGGACGGAGCCACTTCGTGATGCGAATATTCCACATAAATTCCCATTTTTTCAAGACTCTGTATCGTCTCGCGGCGCAGGTTATGTCCGAGGTCGAGCGGCAGAAAATCGAAATAGCCGCCTTTGTCCATAATTTCAGGGCTTTTTTCGCTTTTGAAATAAAAATATTCGAGTTCCGGGCCGACATTGTAACTGTCGAATCCAAATTTTTTCATCTCTTCAAGATTTTTTTTGAGAATGTATCTCGTGTCGCCTTCATAGGGGTTGCCGTCAGGGGTGAGAATGTCGCAGAACATTCTCGCCACGGCGTCTTCCTGCGGTCTCCACGGCAGAATTTCAAAAGTCGAAGGGTCGGGTTTGGCGATCAGGTCGCTTTCGAAAATGCGGGCAAACCCCTCTATGGACGAACCGTCGAAACCCATTCCCTCATCGAGCGCTTTTGGGAGTTCGTTTCTCGTTACCGTGAACGATTTAACGGTGCCAAGAACATCCACAAACCAGATTTTGATAAACCGCACGCCCTTCTCTTTGGCAATCTTCAAAACATCTTCTTTGGTCAAATTCTTCGCCATTCTTCCCCCTTGCCGCCAGCGCGAAATCACTTCCAAAAACTCAATTCGTTATTTTTAACAACTGCGAAAAGTCATGTCAACCCCGTGAATTAAATTTTGTCATTTAAAAATCAAAAGTGAACCGTTTTTAACAAATTTAAAATTCAAAAGTGAACATCTGTAATCTCCCCCTTTTTGAAAAGGGGGAGACCAAGAGGGGGATTAGGAAAAAGATTTAAAATAGGAAAAAGTACCCGCATCAGGCGGGAAAGGAGGATTTAGGCCATGACACAGATTCACAACTATCAATGCATTCATTCAACAACAAAGGAAATCCCTTATATCCGTCTTAAAAGAGCATTAAAAACAAACTCTCTCTTCAGAGAATTTAAACTGCCTGCCCCTTTTGTATCTACAAAAGATATCTTCTGTCTCAGAGTTAAAAGAAATATTGACGCTTACAGAAAGGTTTCTTTAAATAACCTGAAGTTTAACGTCAATGCTATGCCTTTACAGCCTGTTGTCCTTCGTATTTATCCCCTGAATAAATCTGTCTCTGAAGTCAGATTCTGGTGTAAAGACAAACTTGTTGATGTCCA
>JAGHAK010000033.1 GCA_021161565.1 Elusimicrobiota bacterium
CCTCATTATGAAAGACATAAATCTGGAAATTTTCTCCGGTGATTTCGTCTGGCTCCAGGGGGGAACGGGAAGCGGCAAAACGCTTGCCCTCGAAACATTCGCGCTGAAACGACATCCCTCAAAAGGAAATGTCACATGTTTCGACAGATTCCCCCTCTGCCGGGCAGATGGAACAATTCTCGAAAGCGAAACCGTCAAAAAAAATCTCCTTGTCGCTTTGCGAGACGACCATTTGTATGATGCAACCTTCAGAATTTCCGAAATGCTGAAAGCCGCCGGGCTTTTCGGCAAAAGAAACGAAAAAGCGGGAAATCTGTCGGCTGGCGAAAAACAGATGCTGAGACTCGCCACATTCCTGATACTCGAGCCAGAACTAATTTTTTTCGACGAACCTTTCGCCTTTCTCGACGAAGAGAAAAAAAACGCATTTCTTTCCGTTTGCGCCGAAAAGACAATCAGAGAGAAAAGCGTCTTCATCGCATCTTCCCTTCCGGCGCAGGAAAACATACCCGCGGCAGCGCGCAAACTGATTATACGGAACAGGCAAATCTATGAGAAATAAAAAAGCGGGGATTATCCTCTTTGCCGCGATTTACTCGACCTGCGCGGCTTTTTCGCTTTTCATCCGCGACAACACGCGCGCTTACAGGGAAAATTTCATATCAGGAATCTTCGTCACGGCATTTCCCAGAAAAAACGCCCAAACATCCAAACTCGCCGCCAAAATACGGAAAATGGAGGAAGTCCGAAAGGTCGAGATTATTCCCGCCGACAAAACTTTCGCTCTATGCTCCGACGATTTGAAAAACAAAATTTTTCTAAGGCTTCAGAAAGAAATAGAGTTTCCCGAAGCCATAAGGATTTACCCAAAAATCTCAACTTATTCCGGAGTGAGAAATCTTGTCTCGAAAATTTCAAAGTTTGCCGAAACGAAAACCGTCAGAGGCAGCGGAGAAAACCTGAAAAAAATCTTCCTTTTCCTTAAATCTGTCAAAAAAATCGAAATTGCAGTTTTTATCTTCCTTCTGTGGCTTTTCGCGGCGGCTTTTCTGGCAACGGCGCAGTTTCTCCGAGAGACAACCCCTGAAATAAAATTTCTTCGGGAACGAAATTACAGCCGCTGGGAAATTTTTCTGAACACCGCGAATATCTTTCTTCTGTTGCCCTTAGTCTCGACAGCGGCGGCGATTGGCTCCCTTCTGATATTCAGGCAGATAATCGGCATCAACACGATTTTTCTGAACGTCAGGGATATTCTGCTTCTCTATATTGTCTCCAACATCCCGTTTATTCTCGTCCTCTTCGAAAAATGAGAATCGCGGCAGTAATCTTCGCGGGATATCTGCTAACTATGGCAGGGGAAATTTTTTCCTATCCCGGCATTTCCGAAGACATAAAAAAAGTGGATTCGCAGATAAAAGCCAGCAACAAAAAATTTCGCTCACTTAAAAAGGAACTCAAAAAAATTACGGCACAAATGAATCAACTCGGTCGCAAAAAAAAAATAACCGACAGGAAAATCAAAAATATCGCGGACAGCCTGGCAAGCCTCACAAAAAAAATAAAATCCCTGTCGCACACATATTCCGAGCACAGAAAAAATCTGAAAAAACTAAAAAAAGAACTCTCGGAAGCGGCAAAGAAGCAGAACCTTTCGGAGAACTTCTGCCGGCGGAACGCCGAAACGCTATATGAAATCGAAGCGTCAAGAAGAAATTTCCCGGAAAAACTTCTCTATGATCCTGCGGGGGCTGCCGGCGAGGACCTGGAAATCCACTCCATTTCCTCAGTGATTGAGAACGCTTCGGATTTTAGCAGGGAAACTTCCGAAAAGATGAAACAGATAGAAAAAAAAGCGGAAGAAGTCGGGCAAAAAGCCGAAAATCTCAAAAAAATGCTGAACCAGATATCGAACCAAATCGGGAAATACGCCCGGGTCAAAAGAAAATACGAAAAAGAAATGCGGGCAATAAAAAAGAGGCAGGAAAAACTAAAAAAGGAAATTGCCCAGAAAAAAGAAAATATGAAAAAACTCGACAAAATGATAGAAAAATTCATGCAAAGAAAAAAGAACCTTCTCATAGAAAAACAAAAAGAGAAGGAATTCCTTTCGAAAAAGGGAAAACTCCCGAAACCGGTGGAAGGAACCGTTGTCGTTTTCTTTGGCAAGAGCAGGCATCCAAAATTGCCAACTTATGTGATAAACCGGGGAATAAAAATAAAGGCATCCACAAGCACGGTCATAGCCGTAAAGAAGGGAGTCGTTTCTTTCGCGGGAGTCTTCAAGGGTTACGGAAAAACTGTTATCATAGACCATGGAGGAGGATTTTACACTGTCACGGCGAATCTCGACAGGATTGACGTCGATGAAGGGGAAATTGTAAAATCCAAAACCGAGATAGGGAAAATTGCCGTCGGGAAAACCGTCTATTTCGAGGTGAGAAAAAACGGAATTCCGGATAATCCGCTCCGGTGGCTGGAAAAAAAATAAAGGAGGAACCCAATGAAAAAAATTTTATCAATTGCCATTTTGCTTTTTTCAACATCCCTTTTTGGGGCGGACAGAACAGAATATGAGGACCTGAAACTTTTCAATGATGTTCTTTCGCAGATTCGCACAAACTATGTCGAAGAAAAAAAGACCTCCGACCTGATAGACGGAGCGATAAACGGAATGGTTCACACTCTCGATCCTTTCTCCCAGTATCTCCGCCCGGAGTCGGCGAAACTCCTCAAAAGCGAAACCAAGGGCGAATTCGGAGGGCTGGGAATAAGAATTACCATAAAGGACAAAATCCTTACAGTGATTACCCCCCTTCCCGGCACGCCGGCTTTTAAAATGGGCATACTTCCCGGCGACAAGATAATCAAAATAGAAGGCACGAGCACGGAAGGCATCAGCCTGATGGAAGCGGTGAAAAAACTGCGCGGCAAACCGGGAACGAAAGTGACAATAACAATCGCCAGAGATAAGGAAACAAAAGATATTACAATAACACGGGGGATCATAAAAATAGAAAGCGTTCCCAAAGACCAGGCAACACTTCTCGATTACGGAATCGGCTACATAAAGATAACGGAATTCAGCATAACGACAGCCGCGGATTTTCGCAGAGAATACAACCTGTTGGAATCAGAGGGGATGAAAGCGCTGATTCTGGATTTGAGAAATAATCCCGGGGGACTCCTTCAGTCGGCGGTGGACATAGCAAAACAGTTCCTTGCCAAAGACCAACTCGTCGTTTACACAAAAGGTAGGAGGCAGAATTCGAATTTCAAATTTTATGCCGACAAGGATTATCACACAAAAATTCCGCTGGTCGTTCTCGTCAACCACGGTTCCGCTTCCGGTTCCGAAATCGTTGCAGGAGCGATAAAAGACTGGAAACGGGGCATCCTCCTTGGCGAAAAGACTTTCGGCAAGGGGTCGGTTCAGAGTCTGATAAACCTCTCCGACGGTTCGGAACTCCGCCTGACGACGGCGAAATACTACACGCCCAGCGGAGTCTGCATTCACGAAAAGGGCATAAAACCCGACATTGAAGTGAAAATTCCCATAAAAGATCAGATAAAACTTATGCAGCAGAGCGAAAAAATTTACGGGCTAAGCCCCGAAGAACTCAAAAAAAGGGAAAAGGATAAGATAAAAGACGCTCAGCTCGAAAGGGCAAAGCAGATTCTTTTCGCGGAACTGATGTTCTCGGGAAAGATAGAAGAAAATAAATCTCCGAAATGACAAAAAAAAGAAAGAAAAGGAAAAGGCTGATTCCTTTTCTGCTTCTCGCGGTTATAATCAGCGCGGGAATCTATTTCTTATCGAAATTTTCAGTGGATTATTCGGGCGAATGCGCGGTGCTCGAAAGCAGAATAGACAAAATTCTTTCGGAAGTGAAAATCCCGGAGAAGAACACAATCACATGGCGGGTGGAAAGAAAACGGGGTTTCAGGAAATGGGTGGAAATAAACAAAAAAATCAAACTGCCCGGAAATAAAAAACAGAAACTCGAGAACGCACTTGCCGCACTAAAGAATTACGCAGTGAAATTTCTCAGCCGGAAAACAAAAATTATCATCAAGCGAGACAATATGATTTTTGCCAGAATTATGCTCTCTCCCATCGGGGCAAAACCTCGTCTCGCGATAGTAATCGATGACTGCGGTGGCAGCAAAAGAAAAGTCGCCCGACTCGTGGAACTCGGCATTCCCCTCACTTTTTCCATACTTCCCTACAAAAGATACACGACATTTCTCGCAAAATCGCTTCGGCGGGCGGGATTCGACACGCTTCTCCACCAACCGATGGAGCCCCACAAAGCGGATAACTACGCCCTCGGAAGAGGCGCTTTGCGCATAAAAACGCCTTATGAAAAAATCGGGAAAATTCTCCTCGAAAACCTCGAACAGACACCGTTTGTGAAAGGCGTAAACAACCATATGGGGTCTCTTTTTACCGAACAGCCGCGTCTTATAGCTGCCGTATTCGAGACGCTTGCGAAGAAAAAACTCTTTTTTCTCGATTCGGCGACTTCCCGCAGGAGCGTCTGCCTCGAGGTCGCCGACAAAATGGGATTCCCGTGCCTTCGAAACAACCTGTTTATAGACAATACTGATAATCTGGAGGATATAAAAAAGCAGATTCTGAAAGGCATCCGCATCGCCAAAAAGAAGGGCTACGGAATCATCATAGGTCATTCCACGAGAAAATTCACCGCCGAGGCGCTGCGGGAAGAAAAGGAAAAACTGGCGAAAGAGGTGGAATTGGTCCCTTTAAGCAACCTCTACGAAAGAAACTAAAATGCTGATAATGGGAATAGAGACAAGTTGCGACGAAACCGCTGTCGCGGTCGTGAAAGACGGCAAAAAAATATTTTCGAATGTCACCGTCACGCAGATTCCCTATCACCGAAGATATGGCGGGGTCGTGCCCGAAATTGCCGCGAGAAAACACCTTGAGGCCATAAATTCCGTAATTGAAGAGGCTGTATTCCGCGCGGACATAGATGCCCGCCATATAGAAAAAATCGCCGTCACCGTGGGACCCGGTCTTATGTCTTCCCTTCTCGTGGGAATAACCGCTGCAAGAACAATGGGAATTATTTACGGGAAACCCGTCGTCGGAATAAACCACATTCTCGCGCACCTTTACGCCAATTTCCTCTTCCATGACCTCGGGCCGCCCTATATCGGACTTGTCGCCTCGGGCGGGCACTGCGATTTGATTTATTCCACATCGCACAATGAATTCAACGTTCTGGCATCAACCCGCGACGACGCGCCAGGGGAAACTTTCGATAAAATAGCCAAACTGGTAGGGCGACCATACCCCGGCGGCGCTGAAATAGAAAAGATAGCAAAAAGCGGCAATCCCGACTCTTTCGAAGTGCCCTTCCCGAAATTCAAGGATAACTCCAACGATTTCTCCTTTTCGGGAATAAAAACCTTCGTGAAAAACAGACTAAAAGAAATATCTTCCGACAAAATTCCGGACTTGATGGCTTCATTTCAGAAAAAAATCGCCGAAATTTTCATAGACAGGATTCTCAAGGCGGTCGAAGAAAAAAAATGCATGCGCGTTCTCCTTGCCGGAGGCGTTATGGCAAACAGTTACATCATTTCGCATTTGGAAGAAGAGTGCTCCCGCAATTCGATTCAACTTTTCATTCCGCCGCCCGAATTCTGCACCGACAACGCCGCGATGGTTGCCTGCCGGGGATTTTTCGGGGGCGGCAATCTTCTGGTTCCGCAGCCGGATTTGAAAATATGCAAAAAGTAGTCACTGTCATACTCGCCGCGGGAAAGGGCGTGAGAATGAAATCGAAAATCCCGAAAGTTCTCCAAAAAGTCAATGGAATACCCATGATTGACAGAATAACCAACGCAATCTCTCCCTTTTCGAAAAAAATAATTTATGTCATCGGGAAAAAAGAGATAAAAAAACACCTTAAAAAAAACAAAAAATCGGTTTTTGTCTTTCAACGAAAAAAACTCGGCACAGCCCACGCTTTCGGCAAAACAAAACAAGCATTCAAGGAGGGAAAGGAAAGCATACTCCTTTTGCCCGGGGACATCCCGCTTGTGCGGCGGAAAACGATAGAGACCTTCGTCCGTTTCCATTTCCGCGAAAAAAACGACTTAACGATTCTCACGGCGACCGTCGCCAATCCATCGGGCTACGGCAGAATAATAAAGCGGGGGAAATATGTCGTCGCAGTCAGAGAGGAACTTGACGCAAACGCGAGAGAGAAAAAAATCAAAAAAATTAATTCGGGCTGCTATATCTTTACCGCTCCGGAAATCTTCAAATTGCTGAAAAAAATCAGAAAAAATCCTCTCAAAGGGGAATACTATCTGACCGATATAATAGAAATTGCCGCAAAAAGCGGGCTTAAAATCGGCGAGTTTTCCGCGCCGAACCCGAAAGAGGTTTCGGGCGTGAACACAAAACGCCAACTGGCGGAAATAAACAAAAATTCAGGGAGGAAATTATGAAAATTCTGGACAAAAAACTCTGCGTTTTTTCGGGAACTTCGAACCCGAAACTGGGAGCGGACATCTGCAGGCTTCTCAAAATTCCGGGAGGGGAAATTTCCATCTCGACTTTCGCCGACGGGGAATGCAACGTGAAAATTCTCACAAATGTGCGCGGAAGGGATGTTTTCGTCGTTCAGGCAACATCCCCTCCCGTTAACAACAACCTTATGGAACTGCTCACGATTATCGACGCCCTCAGGCGGGCTTCGGCGCGAAGGATTACCGCGGTGATGCCTTACTACGGTTACGCCAGACAGGACAGGAAAGTGGAGCCGCGGGTTCCCATAACGGCAAAACTCGTCGCGAATCTTCTCGTGGCGGCGGGCGTCAGCAGAATCCTCACCATGGAACTCCACGCGGGGCAGATTCAAGGTTTTTTCGACATTCCCGTCGACAATCTTTACTCCTCGGTTGTATTCCTCGAAAAACTGAAAAAAATGAAACTTGAAAATCCTGTTGTCGTTTCACCCGATGCGGGGGGAGTGGACAGAGCCAGGGCGCTCGCAAAACACATTAAGGCAGAACTTGCTCTGGTCGATAAAAGGCGACCGAAACCGAACAAGGCGAAAGTCCTAAATGTCATCGGGGAAATCAATGGAAAAACCTGTCTCATTTACGATGATATCATAGACACCGCCGGAACGGTGACAGAGGTGACAAAAGCGCTCAAAAAAAACGGGGCGAAAAAAATCTATATTCTCGGCTGCCACGCCGTTCTTTCGGGAACCGCGGTGGAAAAAATCGAGGCATCGGCCGCGGAAAAAGTGATTGTAACAAATTCCATTGCGCTTAAACGAACCTCGAGGAAAATAGAGGTCCTGTCCGTCGCAAAACTGTTTGCGCAAGCAATAGCGAGAATACACAACGAAACCTCTATTTCCGATATTTTCCGTTTTTAATTTTTTGTTTTTCTTATTTGCCGAAATGGTGGAAAAGTTGAAAAGTGAAAAGGTTGAAAAGTGAAAAAGTTGAAAAGTTGAAAAAAGATTTCTCGCTATCGCTCGAAATGACAAGGGAAATAAAAAATGGAAAAATCAAAAACATCGCGAGCAATTCTTGCCAGCAGGGCTGTGTGAGCGAGAAATTCGACCCGGTTTTCGCAGC
>JAGHAK010000038.1 GCA_021161565.1 Elusimicrobiota bacterium
AAGGAGAAAAGGTAAAAGAACCCCCTACTTAATCTCCCCCCTGGAAGGGGGGAGAAAGAGAGGGGGGATTTTCCCTTATCAACTTGTTAACTTGTCAACTAAAAGAGAAAATGGAAAATGAAAAATGAAAGATGAAAAATGTAGCCGCAGACCCTTGGTCTGCTAAAAAGTAGAAAAGTGGAAAAGTAGGTAGAAGGAAATTGCCTTATCAACTTTTTAACGTTTCAACTTGTCAACTTATAGTCCTGTGGTTTTTGGCACTTTGATTCAATTGTTCGCAATAGGTTTTACTCTCGGAATGTCAGGTCCCTGTCTTTTCGCCTGCGTTCCAGTCGTGTCGGCGTATGTTTCAGGAACGAAGAAATCGCCCAGGGAGATTTTCCCCGATATTTTTGTTTTTCTTTCAGGGCGTCTTCTCTCCACGGTTTTTTGGGGAGTTCTCGCCGGTTTTTCCGCCAAAATTCTGCGCGGATTTTTGAGTTCTCCATCTGCGGAGGAAACTTTTCGCCGGCTTGGCGGCGGATTGATTATTCTGCTTGCCATTCTCGTGCTTCTTGGAAAAGTTTCTGTCTGCGGCGTGAAGTTGAAAAAAATCGGCTCAGGCGGAGTTTTTCTGTTTGGAATTTTAATCGGGCTTGCGCCCTGTCCTCCGTTTATCGCGCTTTTTGCGGAAATAATGCTGATTTCGAAATCGATTGCCGGCAGTATTCTTTATTCTTTTTCATTCGGATTGGGCCTTTTTGTTTCCGGTCTAATTGCTCTTTCTCTTGTCTCGGGTATTCTGACCGCCGCCTCTTCAAAATTTTTTGTCACCTCCGCCAGCCGCAGGATTTTTCGTTTTGTTTGCGCTCTGCTGATAGCGCTGATAGGCGTGAAGTGGATTTTGTGAAGACGAAAATAAGATTTTCGGCGGCGGCTTTTTCTTTGGGCTTTTCCGCGATGGTTTCGCAGATTGTCTTTCTGCGGTCTTTTCTTTCGGTTTTTTCGGGAAATGAAATGACGATAGGAATCATCATCGCTTTCTGGCTTTTGGGGGCGGCTTTCGGAAGCGCCGTTCTGGGAAAAAGTTCGGGGAAAATAAAAAACAAGTCCAGGGTCATTTCCTCGGTTTTTTTTATTCTCGGTTTTCTTATCCCTCTTGGGATTCTTGAAATCGGCGCCATTCGTCCCGTTTTCGGTTTTGTTACAGGAGAGATTTTGCGGTTTTTTCCTGTTGTCCTTTCGACAGCAGTCATTCTTATCCCGGTTTGCGGACTTTTTGGCCTCGTTTTTGTGCTCCTTTCGGGCGCTTTCCCCGGTTTGATTCGGCGGAAAGCGGGGTTTGTTTATTTTTTTGAAGCGGCGGGTTCGCTTACGGGAGGTCTCGCGGCGAATTTTATTTTTATAAAGATTTTCAATCCCCTCGAGACTGCGGTTATCGCAGGAATAGCCTGTCTGATTGCGGCGGCACTGACGGATACGAGTTTCTTTTCAAAGAAATTCGCGCATCTGGTTGTTGCTCTTCTTTTTGCGAGCGGAATTTTTTCCGGAAAATTTGACGATATCTACAGAAATGAAACGATGCTCAGTTATCCGGGCTACCGAATCGTAGACATAAAAAACTCGATTTACGGCAGCATTGCTATTGCGGAGAGGCAGGGGCAGTTTTCTCTTTTTTATGACGGGAGCCTCCTTGCGACTTTCGGGGACAAAAAGACCGCAGAGGAATCCGTTTATTTTGCCCTGCTTCAGCGAGAGAAAATGGAAAGAGTTTTGCTTGTCGGAGGTGGGCTTGACGTTGTAAAAGAGATTCTAAAATACGGAATTGCGAAAATCGATTATGTCGAACTGGATCCGGAGATAATAAAAGAGACGGAAAAAATATTGCCGTCTGCGAAGGAAATTTTCGGCAGCCGCAGGGTTAATGTCAAAACAGCGGATGCGAGGTTTTTCATAAAAAATACCCCGGAGAAATACGACTGCGTCATAATGGTTGCTCCGCCCCCGTTTTCTATTAAGTTCAACAGGTTTTACACGGCGGAGTTTTTTGAAAGTGTCCGGAAAGTCCTTCGGAAAAACGGCGTTTTTTCATTCGGTATGCCTTCTTCGGAAAACTATATAAACAGGGAACTGAGGTTGCTTTTTTCCTCGGTTTACGGGTCCCTCAAAAGCGTTTTTCCCAATGCGGTCGCCGTGCCGGGCTTTACCGCTTATTTTATTTCAAGCAGAGGCGGCAAAGTGACGACGGACTGGCGTGTTCTGACGGCAAGGTCCGCGGAAAAAAATCTGAAGCCTGTTTATTTCAGGGATTATTTTCTTTCATCGAGAATGTCCCCCGAAAAAATTATGTGGATGAAAAAAATTCTCTTATCTGGTGAAGGCAGGCGGAACCTCGACAGCCGCCCTGTGAGTTGTTACTTCGGGTTGCTTTACTGGATGAGCCATTTTGTCAGGGGAAGCATTTCGCTATTTCTGACGAGTCCATTTTTCGCGATTGTTTTTTCCGCGGGTTTTCTTTTGATTTTCGCGCTGACATTTCGTGGAGGCGTTGCCCGCGCGGTCCTGGCTGGAATTTTCGCTACGGGCTTTACTTCGATGGCAATTCAAATTACGATTCTTCTAACATTTCAGATTGTTTACGGATTTCTTTTTTATAAATTGGGTTTGCTGCTTACTCTTTTTATGGCTGGCCTTTCCGTCGGCAGTTTTTTTTCGCTAAAGATGGCAAATTCTGACGGGAAACTCGCGGCTTTCGGGAGAAATCAGAAGTTGATTTTTCTGTTGCCGATTTTTACCGCCGTGCTTTTTTACGGCGGTCGGGCTTTGGGCGGCTTTTTTGCCGCTGCGCTTTTTTATTTTATGCCTTTTTTCGCGGGGTTTCTCTGCGGAAGTCAGTTTCCGCTTGCCAACGCCGTTCTTCTGAAAGGCGATGTCGCCGGAACTTCGGGCGCGGTTTACGGAACGGACCTTGCCGCCAGCAGCATCGCCGCTTTTCTAAGCGGGATTTTTTTTATGCCGATTCTGGGGATATACGGATTTTGTTTTTTTGCTGCTCTTCTTGACGGAATTGCCTTAATTCTGCTTTTTTCGTATAATTAACCACGATTTTGGAAAAGGGAGAGAAGATGAAATATGTTTTGATTTTTATGGCGGCGGTTTTTGCCGCAGGTTGTAACGAAGGGGGAAAGAGCGATTCCGTGTCAAGACCCGCGGAATCAGGTGTATCGCAAAATGAAAAGATTCGGACCCGCCCTTCTGCTGCCGATTTTACGGTTTCGGCGATAGACGGCAGGACCATTTCTCTTTCGTCATTGAAAGGGAAGGTCGTGATTGTCAATTTCTGGGCGACCTGGTGCGGTCCCTGTGTTTATGAAATTCCGGGTCTTGTCAAAGTGTATGACAAATACAAAGACAGAGGCTTGGAGATAATAGGGCTTTCGGTTGACAGGTCGCGATCGTCAGTTGTGAAGTTTGCGTCCCGCAAAGGAATAAATTATCCGATTGCTTTTGCCGACCGGGACATGCTGCGCGCCTACGGTGGCATTCAGGCGATCCCCACGACATTTTTTATCGATAAGAACGGCAAAATTGCCGATTCCGTTGTCGGAGCGCGGGACGAGGCTTTTTTTGAAAGCGAAATAAAAAAACTGATTCAGGAGGGAAAATGACGGAGAAAAAAGATAATTTTTATGAAGACGAAGATGATGTCGATTTTGAAGAGATAGGAGAAAGCGAGACAAAAGAAAAGCTGAAAGAATTTTACGAGAAGGCGAAAAAATTCACACGCAAAGTCGGCGAGCAGATTTCAAAGCAGGCGGAAGTCCAGAAACTGAATCTGGAAATTGCGGGGAGAAAGGAGGAACTTCTCAGGAAATACCGTCTTCTCGGCGAAAAAGCATTTCAGTATTTCAAAAAGAACGCCCCGGAAGATGAAGCGATAAAAGAGATTATTGGTAAAATTAAAAAAATAAATTCGCAGATTAAGGCGCTGAAAAAAAAGATAGCGGAAGAAAAAACCAAAAAGTAATAAGTGGCAAGCGTCAGGCAGTTGTAAGTAGTAAGTAGTAAGTAGTAAGAGAAACTTAAGCCTTATCACTGATAAATGCGATACCGAGAGGTGGTGCGATACGCAGAGTCGTCCAACTTACCTTTGGAGGGGATGATAGCGGAGCGTTCCCCCGACGAATCGGGGGGAAAGCGAAGCGCAATCTAAGGGGGTGCCGGTCGCGATGAATAAAGAGCGACGACCGAGCCCGAAGGGCGAGGGAAAGGCACGGGCGCGAGGCGGTGAGCGCCCAGGGTTCCGTCCGGGGCATTTTTCAACGCTTGCCGCAGAGGGCTCGCTAAAATGCCCGTTCAAAGCCAAGCAGTTGGCTTTGAACCCCTTATTGAGTTGGATGTCGTCTATTAAAATGCGATACCGAGTATGATGAGGGGGTGTAGCTCAGATGGGAGAGCGTCTGAATGGCATTCAGAAGGTCAGGGGTTCGATTCCCCTCACCTCCAAAATTATTCTTGCGGGGAATCGAAGCCGACCCGAAGCGCGTCCTTAACGGACGAAAAGCGAAGCGTTAGCGAGGGTGGCAGGCTTTGGAGGGTGCCGGTCGCGATGAATAAAGAGCGACGACCGAGCCCGAAGGGCGAGGGAAAGGCACGGGCGCGAGGCGGTGAGCGCCCTGGGTCCGAAGGACAGTGGCTACGACGGGGGAGAAGGATTCCCCTCACTTCCACCAAGTTCCCGTAAGGTGGAGCATACTGCTAAAGGCTCGAACCTATTTTGAGCAAGAATCAAATAATGAATAGATTTGCTCCATACATCCACAAATGTATATAAACTCTTATAAAAAAATCAATCAGTCCCCCCACCTGCACGTTGATGGGGGATGTAGCCGCAGACCCTTGGTCTGCTTTGACAAATACCCTCTCCCTTGATAGGGAGAGGACAAGGAGAGAGTAGATTATTTCTTTTTTATGCTGTTACTAACCTGTAGCAGAAGACTTACTTAAAATCTGCAGGTCTGGTTGGGACTAAAAAAATAAAACTATGCTTTTTTTCTTTTTTTTATAAGGTATTTCTTTTTTCTTTCCTGAATAATGGATTTACAAACGTCAAAGAGAAATTCTTTTGTTGTTAAACTTTCATCCTGAATAAGATAGAGAAATTTTTTCGTGGCATTATCGGGT
>JAGHAK010000083.1 GCA_021161565.1 Elusimicrobiota bacterium
CTCTATGGCAGAAATTCCTGAATGCGATTTCAAGAAAATTGAAGAGAAATGGGTCGGAAAATTCGCCGCCTCGAAAAAATCCGATTCGCCCGACAAGTTCTACCTTCTCGAAATGTTTCCCTATCCCTCGGGCGCTCTTCATATGGGACATATGAGAAATTATTCAATCGGCGACACATACAAACGGTTTCTGGAAATGAAAGAGAAAAGCGTGATTTATCCCATGGGCTACGACGCCTTCGGGCTGCCCGCTGAAAACGCCGCGATAAAAAGCGGGATTCATCCGAAAAAATGGACAATGAAGAATATCGAAAAAATGATGAGCCAGCAGAAAAAAATGGGACTCTCCTACCAGTGGGACAGACTTGTAATAACCTGCGAAAAAGAATATTACAAATGGAATCAGTGGTTTTTTTTGAAAATGTACGAACGCGGCATTGCCTACAAAAAAGACGCCCCGATAAACTGGTGTCCTGGATGTCAGACGGTTCTGGCAAACGAACAGGTGGTGGCGGGAAAATGCTGGAGATGCAATTCAACTGTCGAAATAAAACACCTGAAACAGTGGTTTTTCAAAATAACCGCCTACGCCGAAGAACTTCTCGCTGATCTCGAAAAACTCGACTGGCCGGAAAAAGTGAAAATCCAGCAGAGAAACTGGATTGGAAAAAGCGAAGGCGTAAGAATAAAGTTTTCGGTTGAAGGCGAAAGAGTTCTCGAAGTTTTCACGACGAGACCCGACACGCTCTGGGGCGCAACCTATATGGCAATATCCCCGCACCATCCCGAAATCGGGAATCTCGCGGGAAGCAAAATCGGCGAAGTGGAAAAACTGCGGAGGCTGGCGGTAAGCCAAAACCCCGAGGAAAAGGAGAAATTCGGCGTGGAACTCGATAAAAAAGCCGTCAATCCCGCAACCGGCGAAAAAATTCCGATTTACGCGGCAAACTTCGTCTTGATGGAATATGGAACCGGCGCGATAATGTGCGTGCCAGCGCATGACAAGAGAGATTTCGAATTCGCGAAAAAATATAAAATTCCCATTCGGGTTGTGATAAATCCGCCGGGGAAAAACCTCGACGAAAAAAAAATGGAAAACGCCTATACGGAAGAAGGGATTCTGAAAAACTCCGGAAACTTTTCGGGAATGCCGTCTGGAAAAGCGAAAAGGGAAATAGCGCGGTTTCTCGAACAGAAAGGCACAGGAAAAACGGAAATAAACTGGCACCTTCGCGACTGGCTCGTCTCGCGGCAGAGATACTGGGGCACTCCAATTCCGATTGTAAACTGCCCGAGGTGCGGACTTGTGGCGGTGAACGAAAGAAACCTCCCTGTGGAACTTCCCGAAAATGTGAAATTCACGGGGAAAGGAAATCCTCTCGCCGAAGCGGAAGAATTCGTCAACACAAAATGTCCCAAATGCGGGGGACCGGCGAAAAGAGAAACAGACACTCTCGACACTTTTGTGGACTCATCATGGTATTTTCTGCGATATCTTGACAGCAAAAACGATTCAGCGCCTTTTTCGAGCGAAATCGCAAACCGCCTGATGCCAGTCGACCAGTATATCGGCGGGATTGAACACGCCACAATGCATCTGATTTACGCGCGTTTTTTCACGAAAGTTCTGCGCGACCTCGGACTGGTAAAAACAGACGAACCATTTAAAAAACTTCTCTGCCAGGGAATGGTGCTAAAAGACGGCGCAAAAATGTCCAAATCGCTCGGAAATGTTGTAAGCGTCAATGAGATACTCGACAAATTCGGGGCGGATACCGCGCGCCTTTTTATTCTTTTCGCCGCTCCTCCGGAAAGAGACCTCGAATGGAACGCAGAATCCGTGAGAGGCTGCCACAGATTCCTTAAAAAAATCTGGAACCTCGCGCACCACGCGTTTTCGACGCAGCCCGTCGCGGGAATTTCCGAAGAAGAAAAAAAAGAACTCCATTTCGTCACAGCAAAAACGATTCGCAATGTCGAAAACGACCTCGCCCGGTTCGAATTCAACACCGCGATTTCCGCAATACAGGAATTTACGAATTTTATTCAGGGACTCTTCGGCAAACACGGCAATTTCGACGGATTCAGAGAGGCGATGAAAACGGCGATAAAACTCCTCTATCCCGCCGCGCCCTTTATAACTTCGGAACTTTCGGAAAAATTCTCGATTTCCCTGAAAACTTTTCCCGAATACCGAAAGGAAGTTCTGGAAAGCCACGAAAAGGAAATAATAATTCAGGTCAACGGAAAACTCCGGGGAAAACTGAAAATAAAACCGGGAACATCCGAGGACGAAGTTTTCAGAAAAGCCATCGAAATAGAAACCGTCAGAAAATTCGCGGGAGAAAAAATACGAAAAAAAATATATGTTCCGAACAAAATTCTCAATATCGTCACAGGGGGATAAAATGAAAGCGACAAAAATTCTGACAACCGCCATTCTGACAACAATCGCAGGTTGCTCTTTTTACGCGCCGCAGACGGTTCTTCCCGACAGAATCAGAACCGTGAAAGTGGAGGCTTTCTCCAACAAAACCGTTCTTTACGGGCTCGAAGACAAACTATATCAGGAAATAAGCGACAAACTTCTCGCGGATGGGCGTTTGATTCCGACGCAGAAAAATCCCGACGCCAAAATCACTGGCGTTATAGAAAAATATGAACTAATCCCTTTGAGTTACGATGCCAACAATGTTGTCGAAGAATACAAGCTCTGGATCGAGGCTAATTTCAAATTCATTGACCTTAAAACCAACACCGTTTTGTATGAAGAAAACGACATTCCCATCGATATAAGATATTATCCCCCCGGAAGCACCCGTCCCGGGGCGGTGATCGAAACGGAACAGGAAGCGCAGGACAGAGCCATAAAGGAACTCGCCTCTGAAATTGTCTATTTTCTTCTAAGATACAAATAATGGCGGGCTTTCGCGTCTTCGAAAAGCAGATAAAAACAAAACTGTCTCCCGTTTATGCTTTAATCGGCGCGGATGACATCGTCAAAGAAAAGGCGCTGAAACTGATTCGCGAAAAATTCAAACCCGAAACGACAGTGAGAATGGGCGCAGGGAATCTTCCGGGGGAAATTCTCGCGGAACTCAACTCCGAAATGCTTTTCGCGAAAAAAAAACTGGTTGTCCTGAACGAGGCGGAAAAATTCAAGACTTCGGATTTCAAAACGATTCTCGACTTCAAAAAAAATTCCGAAACCATTCTCGTTCTTATCGGACACTGGAAATCCGACTTCAAAAAAATTTTCCCGAAATACGGAGTCCAAACGGTTGACTGCTGGAATCCGTTTCCGCAGGAACTGGAACGAATCGTCAGGGAAAAGGCGGGGAAAAACGGCTTTTCAATCGGATCTGACGCTGTGCGCCTGATCGTCAGCCTGAGTAAAAACGACACAAAAACGATTCTCGAAAATCTCGGCAAGACAATCTCATTTTCGGAGGGGAAAAAAGAGATAACCGAAGAAACAATACGGGAAATTTGCGTGGAGGACCCTTACGAAAACACTTTCGAATTCGCAGAAGTTCTGTTTCTAAAAAATGCCGCCGAGGCGGATAGGGCTCTCGCGAAACTTGATAAAAAACAGCATTTCCCCTGTCTCGCCTATCTGATAAAAAACGTCGAGCGCGCCCTCGTTTTGTGGGATTTGAAAAGAAAAGGGGATATGGAAGAGGGATTCAAAAAAATGAAAATCTGGAAAAAACAGCAGGATTTTTTCAGAAAACTCGTTTCTCTGCCTGTTTGGAAACTCGAGAAAATCTATCCGATTCTGCTTGAGGCGGAGGAAAACTTAAAAAGCGGGGTCCCTCATGCTTTCGAAAACGCCGTTGCGAAAATTTCAGGCATTCTTGGCCAGTTTCGATGAAATCTGCGACTTCATCCTGCTTATTTTATTTTTGTGATATATGTTTTTCTTGGCAAGTTTATCGAGAATCGACTGCGTCGAATTCAGCAATTTCGCAACATCGCCGCTTTTTTCCGAAATGGCTTTTTCCAGCGCCTTGATTTGTTTTTTTGCCGCATCCTTCATCTGCCTGTTGACCAGCCGTCTTTTCCTGTTTTTCCTCGCCTCTTTCAGCGCGCCCGTATGCCTGCCTGTTTTTAACTTTGCCATTTCACCTCCCGATTTCCGCAAAACACGGAAGAATTTTAATAAAAAGATTATCGAAAGTCAATGAAAATATTCAAAAATGCCATTCATAAAGGTTCCGCAGGAGTCGCCGCGGCGACGCTTGTATCCAGAATAGCCGGTTATGTCCGCGACGTGTTTATCGCCTATTTTTTCGGCACGTCCCTTCTCTCCGACGCTTTTTTTGTGGCTTTCAGAATCCCGAATCTTCTGCGCAGGCTTCTCGGCGAAGGAGCCCTTCCCGCCGCGTTTATCCCGACATACTGCGAAATCATCTCGCGGGATACAGAGGAAAAATCGCAGAAATTCGTTGCCAGAATTTTTCTGATTTTTCTGGCGATTTCGCTTTTTGTGGTCGCCGTGGGAGTTGTATTCGCACCGCAGATTCTTAAAATCATTGCGCCCGGATTCAAACAGAGCGAAAAAATATTCTCACTCGCCGTGGTGCTGGCGAGAATAATGTTCCCTATACTTCTTTTTGTGAATCTCGCGACAATTTCAATGGGAATTCTCAACGCGAGAAAAATATTTTTCATACCAGCCATCGCGCCGGCGATGATGAACTTTTCCATAATTTTTTATTTCGCCTTTTTCGCGGCCGCCGCACCCGAAAAAAACATAACAGGTCTCGCGGTCGCCACGGCAATAGGATTTTTCCTGCACTTCTTCGTGATGACGCCGCAACTTTCCAGAGAGAAGGCGACAAAACTGAAATATCTCTTTGGGAAAGCATCCGATTTCAAACAGACGGCGAGCGACCCGAATGTCAGAAAAGTGCTTTCTCTTATGCTTCCCGCTGTGATAGGCGTGTCGGTTATGCAGTTAAATGTTTTTGTGGATACAATCTGCGCGACGCTTCTCGGGAGAGGAATGGTGTCGGCTCTCTATTACGCCAACAGAATATATCAGCTTCCTTTCGCCCTGTTTGGCGTTTCGGTGTCGATTGTGGCGCTGCCTTTCATCTCGGACACTGTCAGGAAAAAAGACGGAAATGTTTCGAAAAACCTCTTTGACTCCCTCGCCTCATCCTATTTTCTGTTAATCCCTGCAGCGGCTGGTCTGATACTCTGTTCGAAGGAAATCGTAAGCGTTCTGTTCGAAAGAGGGATGTTCGGGGCGGTTTCCGTTCAGACAACATCCTCGGTTCTGATTTTTTACTCGGTTGGGCTCTTCGCTTTTTCCGGCATAAGAATTTTTGCCAATTATTTCTATTCGCTGAAAGACACAAAAACGCCCGTCAAGGTGGCGGTGGCAGCGTTTCTGATAAATATTCTTCTCGATGTGATCCTGATGTTTCCTATGGGCGTGGCAGGGCTTGCGTCGGCGACGACCATCGCGGGCATTTTCAACTTCGCCGCTCTGGGGGAAATCATTTCGCGAAAGGGAATAAAACCCGGCAAAAATTTTTGGAATTTCACTTTGAAGATTCTTGCATCAACTGGCGCGATGAGCGCTTTTCTCGTTCTGGTTGATATACACATTCTCCTGAAAATTCCGGCAGCAGCGGCGGTTTATCTCCTCGCCGCAAAAATATTAAACCCAGACCGCTAAAACCTGTAATTTCCTTTGAGGGTAATCGTCAATTTCTTGGCAGGAGCCGTAATATTGGAATTATATTTTCTGTAAACAGGCCATTCGATTCCCAGATTCGCGGAAACTGCGCTTATGACTTTGTATTTTAAGCCGGTTATGAAATCAATCGCGGTCAAATCGTCCCAGTTGCCGTAATTTCCAGATGCTGATTCGACCTGACTTTCCGCAATTTTGATAAATCTCAGATTTCCGTACGGCGAAATCCGGGAATTCAAACGGTATTCCGCGCCGGCAAGCAGATTGAAAACTTCTCCGTAATCCGTGGTGGTGCCGGCGGAAGAGTTTTCGTATTTTCCGTTGTGTCTGAAACCGATGTTTCCTATAATTCTGAAAGCCGCGATGCGGCGAATCGCCGTAACAGCGGCGGCGACGTCCCACGAACCCCTGCCAAGAGGAACCGTGAGAGTTGTTCCCCACTGATCAACCACATAAGTTTTGTCCGTGTCCCCCGTTGGAATTTTGACGATGAGCGAAGAAATAAGACGGAAATAGACCTCGTCTCCCCAGTCGTATTTCGCGTTCACGGAAACATCGCCAAGACCCGAATTTGTGTGGTCGACATTATACCAGTCCGTTATTGTCCTTACCACATACGGAATTCCCGCACCGACCGACAATTTCCCCGCGAGAGAAAACGGCAGAGTATACGAAACAGGAATTATGAAAATCTTCATTTTGTCCGTGAAAACCATATCCAGCCCTGTTCTCACGCCAACGGCAGGGACTTCCGCCACCGTCTCGCCTTCAGCGGGAGTCGGCTCAATTGAATCAACATCCGTCTGCTGCCAGAGCACGGGGTCGCCCGTCACAATTGTCGCTTCTTCCTCTCCCGAAGCAAACCCTCCAACCGAAATCAGGGCAATCGCCAAAAAACAAACCAAAAATCTCTTCATCATCCCTCCATTTTTCAGAAAAAAACAAATCGCGCGGGAAGCGACGAATTTGTTTTTACATCCCTTTCTTTTTCTGAAACTTTTATATCCTGAGAATAGAGAATCGCTTTTATTTCATGCTTGCCGGAAGGAGGTTTTGTTCTAAAAATGTATATCGCGCCCGGAATTTTATCCCAGTTTCTGTATTCGGCGTTATCCGACGCTGCTGCGCCAAAAATTTTCCCGATAATCGCCGAGCGCGCGGCGTTTTTCAGTTTCTCTTTTATCATTTTTTTGAAACGTTTTTTCATCTTCTGAAAATCCATATCCTCAATCAAACTGGCTTTTCCGCAAAATTTCCCGTCTATACGAATTTCGAAATGAAAAAATTTTATGTCATTTTTCTTTATCTGCGGAAAAAAATTTCTCAAATCGAGAAGCAAAACTATTTCCTGTTTATCCGCCAAAGAGCCGCTGGTCGAAATATCGTTCTCAAATTTCGCGCCAGCGAGAGACAGAAATTTTGCCTTCGCCTTTTCGGCTTCATCATTCCAATTCCTCCGCCTATAAATTTCATAGAGGTCAAGATAAGGATACGGAATATCTCCGCGGAGATTGATTGTCTTTCTGTATTCTATTTCGGCGTCATCATACTCGCCCTTCGCCTCGTAACTTTTCCCCATTATGTAGTGAATGAGAGGATATTGGTCGTCAATCAGATTGATTTTTTTGAACTCCACAACAGCGTCCTCGAGAAGCCCCTTTTGAAGATAAATCAAAGCGAGATAAAACCGCGCTATAACTTCTTCGAACGGCCGCAGTTTATACATTCTTTCGGATTTTGGAGCGAGGAACCCGAAATTTTTCTCTACGGTGTTCAAATTTTCGCCGCGCGAAAGTTTAAGGGCGGCGAGAAAAGCGCGCTCGGATTCGTCGAGATTCCCAGCCCTGTAATCCGCCACGGCGAGATTGAGAATGTAAATAGGGTAATTGACGCTCTCGCAATACTTTTTGTTTTTGCGATATTGCTGCGCGGCGAGAGAATATTTCCCCTGCTCGTAGAAAATGTCGCCTCTTTTATTATACTGCAGCGGACCTCCGCAGGACGACAAAAAAACAACGAGCCCTGAAAGGAAAAAAAATTCTTTAATTTTGAATTTTAAATTTTGAATTCTTCTCACCAGTCCATAAAATGCTTCGTCGCTTTCTTTTTCAGTTCCGTCTCGTCAGCCCACACGATTTCGCTCGTCTCCGAATCCGTCAGATTCAAACTCAAACGATAATAGGTTAACTGCGAAATTCTGGATTTTTTTTCAATCGATTCTATCGTGCCTGAAAGAAAATAGTCAATTCCATAGATTTTTCCGATTTCCTTAGCCTTCGCCTCGTCCACAACGCCCATCGCGCTCAGGCGCTGTTCCTCAATTAAATCCTTCAAATTCTGCCTGTTGGCAAATTTAACCTTCCCCGTTTTCATAAGTTGTATCATAATCTTGTCTGCAATCGCATCCGTATTTATGTGCTCGCTCGTCCTGTTTTTTATGTGAAGGAGCCCTATGACCTTCCCGCCCGAATCAAGCAGTCCTGATTCTAAAATCGACTGCGTCATCCTGTCAGCCATAAAACGCAAATCCGTGTCGCTGAATTTCGAGTCGTATTTCGTGACAGAATCCGGAGTTATATAAGTTGTTGTCGCGCAGGAATTAAAAAATGCGAAAATGGCAAACAAGCAAATTTTCTTCATTTATCATCCTCCTGCGCAGATTTTAGCAAAAAAATTCTATTTCCGAAATCCGCAGAAGTTCAGGATATTTTCATCGGCAATCCTGATGATTTCATCTTTCGAAACGCCCCTCAACTCCGCCGCGGCTTCGTAAATAAATCCGATAAATGCTGGCTCGTTTCTCTTCCCTCTGACAGGCTCGGGCGCGAGATACGGGCTGTCGGTTTCGAGAAGAAGTCTATCATCTGGAATTGCTTTCAAGACATTTCTCAAATTGTCGGCTTTTTCGTAAGTAATATTTCCTGCAAAAGAGATGTGGAGCCCCACGGCTTCACAGCCGTGGCACCTCCACATTCTTCGGCGGAACCCGCCGAAGCATACCCGCTTTCGCCAAGGCTACAGCGGGTTACCCTTTTCGCATTCATCCACCCCGATGAATC
>JAGHAK010000108.1 GCA_021161565.1 Elusimicrobiota bacterium
AAACATCACTCGCCGCTTCACCGGGGTCTATGCCGTACTGCCGCGAAATTATTATGTCGCCTTCATCCGCTTTTTCGTTCACAAAAAAAAGCGTTATCCCTGTTTTCTTCTCGCCATTGAAAACAGCCCATTCCACCGGAGCGGGTCCACGATATTTTGGAAGCAGAGAAAAATGGATATTCAGCGCGCCTTTCGGCGGAATCGAAAGAATTTCCGAAGGCAAAATTTTCCCGAAATACACAATCACAAAAAGTTCCGGATTCAAACGCCGAATTTCCCCGATAAAATGTTTTTCTTTAAGATTTTGCGGAGAGAAAAACCTTATCCCTTTTTCCTTCAGTTTATCTTTCGCCGCCGCGGAAAAATCTTCGCAGGATACAATTCCCACAGGACGCAAATCCTCGATGCGTTCAGCGGCTTTTTCGGGAAATTCGCAAAGGGAAGTGAAAAAAACCGTCCTCACTTAATCTGTTTCTTTTTTATCCTGTAAAGTTTTGGAAATATAAAAATTTTTCTGTAAACAGGGACAAAATCAACAAAGAGTTTCCCGTCCATATGATCGATTTCATGCTGAAACGCTCTTGCGACTATTCCGTCTGCCTCCATCCTGACCTTTTTGCCCGACCTTAAAATCCCTTCGACAACGACTCTTTCGGGTCTTTTCAGCTTTTCGAAAACGCCCGGAATGCTGAGACATCCCTCTCTAAAAACAACACTTCCCGAAAAAGACAAAATCACAGGATTCAACATACAAATAAGATCTTTCTTCTCGCCTGTGGAATTTATTACAAGCATTCTTAAAGGAATGCCTATTTGAATTGCCGAGAGGCCAACACCGCTGTTTGAATACATCGTGTCAATCATATCGTCGAAAATCTTCTGAACTTTGCCTGTGATATTTTTAACTTCCTCCGAAATATCCCTCAGATCGGGCTCGCCGTAAATAACGATTTTCCTCACCATGAGTTGTTGAAATAAACTCCCCAGCCGTTCATCCGCCCTATATTCAAATCGATTCCATAACTCACCCCGGGCGAAGTGTAAAATTTGCAACCGACCTGGAAATTGACAGCGGTTTTGCTTTTCGAATCATCCGAAAGCCCCACATCTATCCATTCGAGAAACATCCCGAAATAGGGCATAATCTTGCTGAACTCCTTGCCTAAAAGCATCTGCGATTTTACTACGCTGACACAATTGCCGTTAAAATCTCTTGAATTGGAAATTTCAATGCCTATGAGAACCGAAGGCGTAATCAGGGTGTCTTCGAGAAAAAGATAATTGAAACTCGCCGACAACGCCAGAAGAGAAACTTCCGATGGCGAAAAAGTGTTTTCTCTGCCTATTTTAAAACCGTAAAGATATGGGAATTTGTAACGCCGGTATCTCAGAAAATATCTGCCGTTTTTGAACGGGAAGCCGAGAAAATTTTCGTCAAAATCGTTCCATTCGAAAACAACGCCGATTTGCCTGCTGGTGAGATTAGCCTCGCTGGTGGGCGCGACTGGGTCCATCGAAAAAAGTTTAGTTGAAAATAAAAAAAGAGAACCGCAGAAAAAGCGCAGATATCCTTTCATAAAATCTTAACCTGAATTATTCCCCGCAAAATGCGGGGTGAATAATTCACCCTTCGGGCCGCCCCCGATTTTATCGGGGATGCATGAACAATGCAGGTTAAAAACCCGTCGCGAAAATCGAATATTAACCCTTTATAATTTTTTTAAGCCCTGATGCGGCTTTGAACGAAACCCTTTTCGATGCGGGAATATCGATTGCCTCGCCTGTCTTGGGATTTCTTCCCTTTCTCGCTTTCGTCTCTTTCACCTTAAAGGTGCCGAGACCGGAAATAGTGATTTTGCCATCGGATTTGAGCGCTTCGACGATGCTGGAAACAACCGATTTCAAAGCCCTTGCCGCCGACGCTTTGTTCGAAATCTTCGCGTCTGCCATAACTTTTTCAACAATCGCATTCTGATTCATAACTCCCCCTCGCTAATTTTTTTCGATATATCCTACAATAAAACTCGCCAAAAATCAATCAAATTTTGAGCAAAATTTAATCAATCGCAGTTATTGGGCATAGTTCGAACCTATTTTGAAGAAAATCCCAATAATGATTAAATCTGCTCCATCCTTTCACTGAAAAATTATATAAAGTTGGAACAGAAAAATCAATCAGAAAAAAATGTAGCCGCAGACCCTTGGTCTGCTATGACAAATACCTCTCCCTTGATAGGGAGAGGACAAGGAGAGAGTAGATTATTTCTTCTTTATGCTCGCAAGGCTCGACACCAATTCCTGCCTCGCACTTGCTCGCATAAGCGGTCGCGCGGCTACGGCAATTTCATCGCCTTCGCCACTGCTCCCTTTGTCCAGCCACCACATCGGCAATAAAATTGCCTCTGTTCACCGACAACTTCTGCAAAAATATATAAGCAAAAAATTTCCGTCATCGGCAGTCTCCCCATTTTATTTGGGAATGAAACTTTTGTTGCCTCTGTGATGCTCATATCCACCCACCACACCATAACAAAAAATTCATTTCTCGCTATTCCTTTGAATCGCAGAGATAGGCTGCCTACCTCCAACCTGTCTCTACGATTTGTATTATTGAACTGTGGAATTGCTTCAGTATTTCCAAAACCTTTGATGTAGTCACAGGATGAGTGCTGAAAGACTGTAATTTCTTTTGATTATCCCTCGCTGATATTTCGTATTCCTTTACATTTTGGATACCGAGAGCATCCATAAAATTTTTTACCCTTATATCTTCCCCTTTTTGCAGTACGAAGTACCATATTAGCGCCACATATTGGACATTTAATATCTGCATTCATTCCTGTCTTATTATTTTTCACTTTCTGCCAACATTTTTCACATATTCCATCTATTAGTTTATCTATCTTGGTATACTTATGACATAATTTACATAGCTTAAAATACTTTTCATAACATTTTTTGCAAAAACCTTTTTTCAATTCTGCTTTTTTAAAACTTTTTTGGCAGATTAAACATTTTGCATATACTTTTTTGTAACAATTGGAACATAATCCTTGATGTAATTCCTTTGGTAAATAATATTTCCCACAGCGCGTACATTTTTTATATTTAACATCTCTACACTGCTCACAGAGATTTTGTTCAAGTTCTGTTTTTAAATATACTTTATTGCAGCCTTGACATTTTGAATAAGTAATCTTATAGCATACCTCTTCACAATATTCTTTTGCATGTTTATTGCACAAATTAATATTTGTGTTGTATTTAAACTTACTTTTACATTCTGGACAAGTTAAAATTACTATTCCCTTATTAACAGGAATCCTTAAA
>JAGHAK010000097.1 GCA_021161565.1 Elusimicrobiota bacterium
AGATATTGCAAAAAGGGCGGGGTTAACCCCGCCCCTGCGTGCAGGGGCGGCACTGCGTGCATTTTTTGCTTAATGCAAAAAATGGGTTTAAGAGGGAGGGTGCGTTATGAAGATTGTAGCAAGGAACTTTAAAATCAGTTCCGCCGTTTATGATTATGTCGCGAAAAAGATAGGGCGTCTGGAGACGCATTTCGGGGCAAAGGATATTTCGGTGACTCTCACCGTGGAGAAAAATGTTTCCGTTGCGCAGGCTCTCGCCCGGACTAAAAAAACGAAGTCTATGATAAAAGTCAAGGAATCCGGCGAAGATATATATTCGGCAGTGGACAAACTTTACGCGGTTTTGAAGGAGAAAATAGGCAGGGTTAAAAGTCGGAGAATCAGAAAAACGTCCTCGCGCCAGCCCGTTCCTTTTCCGCGCGGGGAAGAGTTTCACAGAATTCAGGTTTTGACGATAAGCCGGAAAGAGGCTATGGCGAAATTGGACAAAACTGGTTTCCGTTTTTATCTTTACATCGATAAAGAAACCGGAATTTTTTCCGTTATATACAAAAAAGAAGATGGTGTGGTTGGCATTATTCATCCGGTTTTCGAATAATGGTAAAAATACTCAAATATCTTAGCGAGAAAACGATAAAAACGAATACCGCCGCGCAGTCGAAGAACGCGGTGATAAAGGAACTGGTCGATTTGCTTGTGGGCAACTCGGACATTTCCAAAAGAAGTTCGAAACTTCTTTACAGGGCCATTCTGAAGCGGGAGACTGTGGGGACCACCGGCATCGGTCAGGGCATAGCGCTTCCCCATGTCAAGATAAAATACGTGAAAGGCCTGCGAATCGCTTTTGTCAATTCGAAGAACGGAATCGAATTTAATTCTCTGGACGGGGAGCCCGTTTTCATCGTTTTTCTTTTAGTTGGCAATTCCTCCGCGGAACAGGATTATATACGAATTTTGTCGACGATTGCGCAGTATCTGAATGACCCCTATTTCCGCAGAGATCTTATCAACGCCGATACTGCCCGCCAGGTTATAAAAGTGATAAAAAGCAAAGAGGAATAATGTCCAGAATAATTGTTGCGGGACTTTCCGGCGCGGGAAGGACATTGACCCTGAAATTCCTTCAAGATATGGGTTATTTCACGGTTGATAATCTTCCCGTGACTCTGATGGACGCTTTTTTCAGAAAGGAAGCTCTCAATTATAAAAAATGCGCGCTGGGGCTGGATATAAGGGAGAAGGAGAATTTCGAAAAGTTCGTGGAAATAACGAAGAACTTCCAGCCGCTCGAAATAATTTTCCTCGACTGTTCCACGGAGACGGCTCGCAGAAGGTTCATCGAAAACAAAAGAAAACCCCCTCTCGCGAAAGGTTCCCAGTCGATTTCGGTGGCGGTGGAGGATGAGCGGCGCCTTCTGCGCCCCATTCGCGCGATTGCCGATCTCGTAATAGACACTTCCGGTCTGACGCCATGGCAGTTGAAGAAAACGCTTTTCAAGCGGATTAAAGGGGCGGATGTTCCGTTTCAGATAGACATTCTGAGTTTTGGCTATAAATACGGAATTCCCCAGGAATCCGATATGGTTTTTGACGCGCGGTTTCTGCCGAATCCCAATTATATCGGCTCAATGGCGCATTTAAGCGGAAAGTCGAAAAAAGTCGCCGCGTATGTCCGGAAATCGCCGGTCTACAAAAAAACGATGTCGGTTCTGGCTGCTTTTCTCGGGAAAACGTTGCCCCTTTATGAAAAAACCGGTAAAAGTTATTTTACGGTTTCCGTCGGTTGCACCGGCGGCAGGCACAGGTCCGTGGTTTTCGCGGAGGATTTGAAAAAGTTTATTCCGCGGAAATATGCCGTCAGAATTGTTCACAGGGACATTAAAAAATGAAAATTTGCGGAGCAAATTTTGAGAAGGAAAAACCAATTTTGGAAAACGGCGGAATTTCATCTGGCTTTTGCCGGAGGCAAAAGTGAAAATCATTATTGCGGCGCACGGAGAAATCGCTGGTCATTTGAAGGAAGCGGTGGAAAATCTGGTGGGCAGAACCGACAAATTGTATGCTGTCGACTTCAGGTTATCGAGTTCCCCTGCCGAACTGAGAAATTCAATGAAAGAAATAGTGGACATTCCGCCAGCGGATGAGGAAGTTTTTATCCTGACGGATTTTTTCGGAGGCTCGCCCTGCAACTGCGCCTGCTGGTTTCTGGACAGAGACAATGTCTGGATTGTCTCCGGGGTGAATCTTCCGATGCTTATAGAACTTATGGTGAAAAAAAACAAGGTCCCGCCAGCTCGTCTCTGCGAGGAAATAATAAAAGCGGCGAAGGATTCGATTGTGGATGTCAAGAAGAAATTCGACAAATGCGACATTGACGCGAAGAAGACAGATGATTAAGATATTCAGGGTTGACACCCGTCTGATACACGGACAGATTGTGGAAGGCTGGATGAAATTTTACAGAATCGACGAAATTTTGATAATCGATGACTACATTTTTGCCAGCGATTTCGAACTGAAGATTCTGAGATTTTCGGTGCCCGAAAATGTCGATTTTGAGGTGCTGAATTCTTCTCAGGCGGCGGAAAGATGGGAAGTAATTTCCAAATCTTCCAAAAGAATCCTCGTTCTTGTTCAAAACATCGAAATTCTCAAGAAACTCCACGCTCTTGGCGTGAGACTTCCGCAGGTAAATTTGGGGCTTGTCAATTACGCGGATTCGAGACTGCCGGTGAGCAGGTCGGTTTATCTGAACGAAGCCGAGCGGCGGATTTTGAAAGAACTCCTCGCCGCGGGAGTGGATTTCTTTATACAACCTCTTCCGACGGACGAAAAAATTTCTCTGGGGGATGTCATAGATGCATAGGAATTATTTCGGCTTCGGGGTTCACTGCCACCAGCCTGTCGGCAACTTCGAGAAAGTGTTTGAGGAAAGTTACAAAAAGTCGTATCTTCCTTTCTTCGAGGAACTAAAAAATTTTCCTCAGATTCAGATTAATGTCCATATCAGCGGTTCTCTTTTCGAGTGGCTTGCCGGAAATAAGCCGGATTTTGTGAAATTGATTTCGGATTTAGCCGCCCGGGGGCAGATTGAGATTCTCGGCGGACCGATGTACGAGCCGATTCTGCCGCTTATTTCCGAATCGGATATAACGGAGCAGATCATAGAATACACAAAATTTCTGTCGCGGACTTTGGGCGTCTATCCGCGGGGGATGTGGCTTCCCGAGCGGGTGTGGGAGCAGTATCTTGCGAAGCCCGTGGCGATGGCCGGCATTGAATACACTCTTGTCGACGATTATCATTTCAATCACGCGGGATGGCCAAACGATCGCCTGTTCGGTTATTTTATGACGGAGCATGAGGATTTTAAGCTGAAAATTATTCCGATTATCGAGAATTTGCGATATAAAATACCTTACGCCGGCGCGGAAGAAGTGGTGGAATACATAATAGAACATATCGAAACCGCCGGCGGCGGGCTGATGGTTATGATGGATGACATCGAAAAATTCGGTCTCTGGCTGAAATCATATGAGCATGTTTACAGAAAGGGCTGGCTGCGCAGATTTTTCGCGAAAATTTCCGAAGAGCAGAAAAAAGACCGACTGAAAACGATTCGCTTTTCGGAATATCTCGACAATTTTCATTCTGAAGGCAATGTTTATCTTCCGTCGGATTCTTATTCCGAAATGTGCAAGTGGGCGCTTCCTTATGAAACCTCGCTGGCTTTCTTTCCGATTCTCGCAAAAGCGAAAAAGACGGATGAATCCGAAAAAGAGGACTGGATGAATTTTATACGCGGCGGTTTTTTCCGCAATATGCTCGTAAAATATCCGGAAGCGAATCTGATGCATAAAAAAATGATGAGGCTTTCGAGGGCAATAGACGATTTCAGAAGCCACAGGGATTTTCCCGCAATGAGAAATCATCTTTTCAAAGGGCAGTGCAACTGTTCATACTGGCACGGAGTTTTCGGCGGAATTTACCATCCGCATCTTCGAGGTGCCACTTTCAGCGAACTTCTGAAATGCGAAAAACTCGTTCTGAAAGCTTCCGGCGAAAAATTTGTCGTAAGCGAGGACGATATGGTATTCTACGGGCAGAGGGAAATAGAGGTCTGCGCGGAGAATTTCTGCCTTCATCTTCATCCTGAAATTGGCGGCAACGCCTCCGAATTTTCGGAATTCAAAACTTTTCACAATGTCGGATTTGTGGTCAAGCGTCGGCCTGAAGTTTATCACAGGGAGATAGCGACCACGAATATCGCCGAAGGATCCGGCGCAAAGTCCCTTCACGAAATAGTCAGAGTCAAAGACGCAGATATAGAGGATAAGATTTTTTATGACTGGTATGACCGGCATTCCTTTATTTTCCATTTTTTTCATCCTGCCACGAAACTCTATAATTTTTCGCAGGCGAGATACGGCGAGCAGGGGGATTTTGTCAACCAGCCGTTTGAGGTTGAAATTGACAGAGAAGCGATGAAAATTGTTATGAAGCGGTCCGGACATGTCTGGAGCGAGGACAGGTTTCTGCCTGTGGTTGTGACAAAGATTTTCGACTTTTCCAGAGGGCTGAAATTTTTGTGGGAGGTGGAGAACATTTCGCAGGAGCCGATTGCGGTTTTTCCCGGCATCGAATTCAATCTTACGGGAGCCTCCCCAAAAACGGCGTTTTTTTCCGTCGGCGGGAAAAGATACCGCGCTGTCGAACCCGTCGAAACTTCCGGCAGTGAAGTTTTGTTCGAGGAAACCTACTGGAAACTGAAACTGAAACTGAAATGTCCGCAGGATATGGAAGTCTGGGCATATCCGGTCAATTCCGTCTGTCGTCTCGAAAGCGGCGTCGAAAGTCTGTTTCAGGGCATTTCGATAACGTTTTTGAGAAAAGAGAATCTTGCCGCCGGCGAGGTTCTTCGCGGTTTCGTGGATATTTCGCAGGAATGACGCAGATTTTTCTCGCCGCCGCCCTTGTCGGAGTTCTTTCCTCCGACACAATCACGATAGGGCAGTTTATGTTTTCCCGACCCGTCGTTGTCGGTCCTCTTGTGGGGCTGGTTTTCGGCAATCCGTATATAGGATTTATCGTCGGCGTTTGCGTGGAACTTATATGGATTAGGGTTATTCCCGTCGGGGTTTCCGTTCCTCCGGACAGCGCCATAACCGCTGCGGTTTCCGCCGCGGCTGGAAGTTACGCCATGGGCAAATTCGGGGTTGATGTCTATTCCGCGATAATTGTGTCTCTCTCTTTCGCCATTCCGTGCGGGATTCTTTTCAAAATGGCGGAGATAAAAATCAGGCATCGCAATTCTCTTCTTGTTGATAAAATAAAGGCGAGCGTGGCTGCGGGAAGATTCGACAGGACGGATTTTTACACTGCCGTGGCCGTTGTCAGGATTTTTGCGGTAAGTTTTGTCTTTTTCATCGCCGCTTTTTTCGCCGCCACGCAGATTCCCTCCTGCTGCTGGCACATTTTCGAAATTCTCGGTATCAGTTCGAAAATCGCGATGAGGTTTGTTTATATTCTGTGTTTTGCGCAATTATTTGAATCTTTTATAAAATGGAAATAAACGGCAATTTCAGGAAAATTTTGAAAAAGGTTTTTGCGAGGTCCTTTTTACTTCAGGCGCTGTGGAGTTACAAGGGAATGCAAAACATCGGTTTTCTTTACGCGATAAAGCCTGTGCTCGATTTTCTGTGGAGGGATGAGGAAAAAAGGAAAGAGGCGTATTTGAGGCATCTGGATTTTTTCAACACACATCCTTATTGCGCTTCGTATATTCTCGGAATAACGGCGAGATACGAAAGAGAATTTGCCGAAGGGATAAAAGGGGCATCGGCGGAGAAAATCGTGAATACGAAAAAAATTCTCGGCGGACCCATCGCGGCATTTGGAGATTCCATGATTTGGGGCGTAATCCGCCCGTTTGCCGCCGCTGTGGCGGTTGTCGTTATTTTTATTTTTTCGAGAGATATAAATCTGATGTGGCTTGGCCCGTCGGTCGCTTTTGTCGTTTTCAATTTCGTTCACATCAGAATGAGATACAGAGGAATAATTTCGGGTTACACAAAAGGCGAGGCCGCTTTCGGCGAAGTTTTTTCCGGCAGGTCGCAGAGGTTTTTTAATTTTCTGAGGACTCTGGGAATTGTCATAATATGGTTTCTGCTTGTGAAGGGTTTTATGAGGGTTTCGACAAATGTGAGCGCGAAAATAGCATATCCCGCCTTTTTTCTAATTATGGTTTTTCTTATGAGAAAATTTTCAGCTGTTTTCCTTTTTTATTTTGCTGTTGTGATAGGGGGAATTTTTGGAAGATTTTATCATTAAGAAATACAGAATTCGGCTGCCGGCCGGGATACATGTGCGAACCGCCCTGACCATTTCGAAACTGGCCGGCAATTTCGCCAGCCGGATTTTCATAAGCAAGGGAGGAGAAGAAGTGGGCATTGATTCTCCTCTGGGAATTCTTGCTCTCGGCATCGAGGAGGGAGACGAGATAGAAGTGAAATTTGTCGGGCCCGACAAAGAGAAATTAAGCGAGGAATTTGATAAACTTGTGGAAGATAATTTTGGTGAGTAATACGGACGGGTCGTATTATAGTGGAAGGTGAAAAAGGAAATGCAAAAATCAGAAGGCAAACCTGCCAGCCGCAGGCAGGAATCAAAATGGAAAAAGTGAGAAAGGTCAAAAGAGAAAGGTGAAAGGTGAAAAGTGAAAAGAATTGCCTTATCAACTTTTCAACTTAGCAGTTTTTTAAGGGGGAATATATGATTTTTAAGGGAATTCCTGTTTCGCCTGGCATTGCTATAGGCAAGGTTTTTGTGATGGAAAAAGAAGCGAAAAATATCCACAAAAGGAGCGTTCCTCAGAATGAAATAAAAAGCGAGGTTGCCCGTTTCCGAAAAGCCATCGTCGAGACAAAGAGAGACATAATCGAAATCGAAAAAAAGGTGAAAAGGGAAATAGGAAGCAAGCCGAGTCAGATTTTCGAGGGATACAGAATGTTTCTAAACGACAAGGTTCTCATTTCCGAAACCGAGGATATTATCAGGAAACAGAATGTCAACGCGGAATTCGCTTTTTCGATGCAGCTAAAGAAGGTTATTTCCGACCTGTCGGCTCTCAAAAACGACTATTTGAAGGAGCGGGCGAGGGATATTGCCGAACTCGGACACAGGATTATGGCGCATCTTTTGTCTTGCGATGACGAGATAAAATGGGATGAAATTCCGTCGGATTCCGTCGTTGTTGCCCACAACATAACCCCCGCCGACACAACGAATATGAAAAGCAACGCCGTGATTTCCTTTGTGACGGATGTCGGGGGAAAAACCTCGCACACCGCGATTCTCGCCCGGTCGCTGGAAATCCCCGCGGTTACGGGGCTGAGAAATATTTCGTCGAATGTTCGCACAGGTCAGCCGATTATTGTGGATGGGGCGAGCGGAATAGTCATAACCGATCCCGACGAGGAAACCGTTATAAACTACAAAAGGGAAAGAAAAAAGTTCCTGGACGAGAAAAATTCGCTTCGACGGCTTATTGAAATGCCCACCGTCACCACGGATGGGAGAAATATATCCCTGATGGCGAATATCGAAATTCCCGAGGAAATTCCGACCGCGCTCGCATACGGCGCCGAAGGCATCGGCTTATACAGAAGCGAATACATTTTCATAAATTCCGACCGCCTTCCGACCGAAGACGAGCAGTATGAAAAATACGCCTCCGTCTGCCGGAAGATGCTTCCTCATTCTGTCATAATAAGAACTTTTGACATCGGAGCCGACAAGATGGCGAAGTTCATAGAACTGCCGGAAGAGCCGAATCCCATAATGGGCACAAGAGCGGTCAGGCTCAGCTTAAAACTTCCCGAAGTATTCAAAACGCAGATTCGCGCGCTTTTGAGGGCAAGCGAAATAGGCAATCTCAAGGTGATGATTCCGATGATCACAAATGTCTTGGAAATAAAAAAAGTCAAAATGTTGTTTGAGGAGGCGAAAAGGGAATTGAAAGATGAAGGAAAGCCGTTCAACGAGAATCTTCCTTTCGGCGCGATGATAGAGATTCCGTCAGCCGCACTCACAGTGGATTTAATCGCCAGAGAAGTGGATTTTCTGAGCATTGGGACAAACGATTTAATTCAGTACACCCTCGCAGTGGACAGGGTGAACGAAAATGTCGGATATCTTTACGAGCCGATGAATCTTTCCATTTTGCGTCTGATAAAGTGGGTTGTCATTGTCGCCCACCAGCTTGGAAAGCCTGTTTCTATGTGCGGCGAAATGGCTTCCGACCCGTCATTCACGAAAATTCTTGTGGGGATGGATCTGGACGAACTGAGTATGTCGTCAATTGCGATTCCCAAAATAAAAAAGATAATCAGAACGATGAGATATAAGGAAGCGAAGGAGTTTGTGAGGGATTTTGTAAGCCCGCTTGTGTAAAGGAAAACTTATGAAAAGTGATGTGGAAAAAGTCGGTTTGATTGCCGAAAGTTTCGAGAAAATAAGAAAAGAGATTTCGAAAGCGGTTGTCGGGCAGAACGAGGTTGTGGAGCAGCTGCTCATCTCCCTTTTCGCCAGGGGACACAGCATAATTGTTGGTGTTCCAGGGCTTGCCAAGACGATGCTTGTGTCATCGCTTTCGGAAGTTCTCGATTTGAAATTTTCGAGGATTCAATTTACGCCCGACCTGATGCCGGCGGATATAATAGGCACGGACATAATAGAGGAAGATGTCCGAAGTGGCAGAAAGAGTTTCAGGTTCATAAAGGGCCCCGTTTTCGCCAACATCATTCTCGCCGACGAGATAAACAGAACGCCGCCCAAAACGCAGTCGGCTCTTCTGGAAGCGATGCAGGAGCACAAGGTCACGGCGTCGGGCAAGGATTATTTTCTTGATGATCCCTTTTTCGTCATAGGGACGCAGAATCCGATAGAGCAGGAGGGGACATATCCCCTCCCTGAAGCGCAACTCGACAGATTTTTCTTTTCCATAAAGATTTTTTATCCGCCTGTCGACGAAGAAAAGGAAATCGTGCTGAAAACGACTTCAGGAGCGTTGTCGCCTCTCGATAAGGTTTTAAGCAGAAAAGAGATTCTCGAAATCCAGAAATTTGTGAGAAAAATTCCCGTTCCCGATAACTGTCTCGACTACGCGGTAAAACTTGTCGGGAAAACGCGGCTGCCCGGCGGAGATAGCGAAATAACAAAGTGGCTGTCCTGGGGAGCCGGCGTGAGAGCCAGTCAGACGCTTGTTCTCGCATCCAAAATAAAGGCGGCTCTTTCCGGAAGATTTTCTGTTGCGATAGAAGACATAAAAAGCGTCGCGTTGCCGAGTTTGCGACATCGGCTCATCGCAAATTTCAATGCTGAGGCTGAAGGAATTACGACGGATATGATAATCGGCGAACTGATAGAAAGAAATGAAAAAAGTTTGTAAAGCCGTTCTCTGGATTCTGGGTGTGTATATAGCGATAAATGCCGTTATATACACGGATGTTTATCTGCGCGCGCGGGCTTCGTATCTTAAAGGAATGATGTATCTCGATTGGATAAAAAATCCCCTGAAAAAAAAGGCATACTGGGACAGATGGCTTGAAAAGGAGAAGTTGAAAATTTCTAAAAAAAAGGGCGAAGAAAAACGTGTTCTTGAAACGGCGCTTAAAATGAGATATAAGTGGCAAATGGCGGAAAGCGACGCGAAAAACGCGTATTACTGGTTCAAGACGACCGTCGAATGTTTCCAGCCACCTCGGTCGAAGTATGTTCGTCTGGCCGAAAAGAAAATGAAAATAGCTGAAAAACTGTGGAAAAATAAAATGAAAAATGAAAGATGAAAAATGTAAATG
>JAGHAK010000129.1 GCA_021161565.1 Elusimicrobiota bacterium
TTTCAAATTGGTCAAAAAGTGCGCAATATTTTTCGTTTTGCCTTTTTTAAGTTAAAAACTTACCATTTGGTTGATTTTGAAATAAAATGTTGGCAGGTGGCTGGATGGGGTTTTTAGAGGGGACTCATTAGTGAAAGAAAAAAATATAAAAGTCGCTGTTATTGGAGTCGGTCATCTCGGCCAGCATCATGCGAGAATTTACTCTTTACTTGATGATGTTGAACTTGTGGGAGTTGTTGACACAAATCAGAGAAACGGCGAAAAAATTGCCGGAAAATACAATACGGTTTACTACAGGAATATTTCCGAAATTTTTGATAAAGTTGACGCTGTCAGCGTTTCTACCCCGACAAGTGTTCACTATGAAATTGCCAGAAAATTCCTTGCTCGCGGAATTCACACTCTTGTGGAAAAACCGATTACCGCTGACCCAATCGAGGCGCAGGAACTTGTTGACATCGCAGACGGGAAAAATGCGATTCTTCAGGTCGGGCACATTGAAAGATATAACGCGGCAGTGAAGGAAGCGAGAAAGTTTATAAGCGCCCCGAGATTCATTGAGGTTGACCGCCTTTCCCGATACCCCGCGAGGTCTCTGGATATCGGAGTTGTTCTTGATTTGATGATTCACGACATCGACATAATTTTGAGTTTTGTGAAAAGCCCTGTAAAAAAAATTGATTCTGTGGGGGCTACGGTTCTTTCGAAATTCGAAGACATTGCAAACTGCAGAATTGCCTTTGAAAACGGCTGTGTGGCGAATGTGACCGCTTCAAGGGTCTCGTATAAATCCGAAAGAAAATTCCGCGTTTTTGAGCCAGACAGATACATTTCGCTTGATTTTCAGAAGCAACGGCTGACTGTTTACAGAAAGAAAAAAGATGTTATAAAAAGTCCGCTGGATATCGATGTAAAGAAACCGAGAATAAAAAAAACCGAGCCGCTCAGAGAAGAACTTTCGGATTTTATCAATTGCGTCAAAGAAGGCAGAGACCCCTCGGTTTCCGGATATCAGGGCCTCGCAGCGCTGAAACTCGCTCTGGAAATTATCGAAAACATAAAGAAGTGAAAAGGACATTTTTCTGCTTTTCTTTATTTTTCTTAGCGTCTTCTCTTTTTGCCGCCAAATGGTGGGACGTTTATTTCACAGCAGGAGATGATACTCTAAAGACAAATTCGACATTGGAACAGTTTATAAAAAATTTTATGGATTGTTCTTCTTCAAATGTTGATATAGCAAATTATTCGTGGGGAACAAGCAGTTCAAATGAGGTTGTTCTTTCAGCCAATTTGCTCAACCCTGGAGTGCCTGTCAGGATAGTTGGAGACGGAGATAAAGGTTTTCATCCTGACCTTGAGGCGAGCATTTCAAAGGTTTCCGACTCTGCAGGCGATCCGATTATGCATAATAAATTCATTATCAGAGATACAGCAACTGCAAATGCAGGGGTTATGACAGGTTCGGGAAATTATACGGAAGGTGCCTGGTCGGGGCAGAATAACACTTATCTTTTTCTTTATTCCACAGGCATTGCAAAGATGTATGAAAATGAGTTCAACGAAATGTTCGTCGACGGTAATTTTCAGAGTGGTGCCGCGACCGTGGGAAATCCTTTGCCGAATGAAGGATGGCCGTCGGATGTGGAGGTAAATGTTTATTTCAATCCTGAAGACGAAGTTGCCCAGGATAGTCCTGCGGGACCACTTTTTACAAGATACAGAGATGCTGCAGAAAGTGTTTTTTGGGAATTTACAGGTTATAATGATGGAAATTCTTCGACTTTTGATTTGGACACTGCAGTCCTTGACCCGTCGGGTCCCGGGGCAAACCATGTTTTGATTGAGGGAGTTTACAATTCAATGGGAGTCAATTCTTTAAATATGTATAATGGGGATATTGACCCAACCGCAGGATCATGGTTTGTGGAAGTGCGGAAGTCCTCTATAACGGCTTTTGATAAACACCATCACAAATATATGGTTTTTGATATGGACTGGGTATGGGTTGGTTCCGCAAATGCTTCAAAATCATCTATTGTGGGAGACCAGGTAGACAACTCTGATGAGAATGGCGTTCTTATAAAGGATTTTCGCCTCGCGCGGGAATTTGTAAAGGAATTTCATAGGAATTATCATATAGGTTATCCTGTGGGAGCGGAAGATAATACTTCTGTAACCCCCTCTCTCACGCATGATGACACCCCACCAGATGCTCCAACTACTCTCATCGTTTCGCTGTCGGGCAATGCCTTTAATCTGTCATGGACTTCTCCTGCTGACCCAGGTGATTTTTCAAGGTATTACATTTTCATTTCCTCATATCATACAACATCCAATTCGATGAACACTGCCAAGGAACAGACAACGGATGGAGAAGGGGGACATAAAAGTTGCGAACTGAGACCTGAGGTTCAGAAAAAAGGAATTTCGGCAACATCAGCGACAGTTTCAACTTACAATGAAGGTGATGCTCTTGTTGCAGGGGAAAATTATTACATAGGTGTGGTTGCTGTTGACAAATGGTGTAATGAATCCACTCTTCTTTTTTCAGGGCCCCATCTTTTTAAAACGGATACGACACCCCCTGTCGCGATATCGAATCTGACTGCTCTGATAGGCACGACTGTTGAAGGGACAATAACGCTTAAATGGACAGCGCCCGGCGATGACGGAACTGGAACGGCGAATGTTTCGTCTTATCTTATCAAATACGCGGATAGATACATAGGCACAAACGATTTTTATGCTTCGTGGGTTTCCACTTATTCCCAGAACTGGACTCCTGCGGATTTCGGAACGGAAGACGGCGCTTCAGGAAACCGTGTAATCAGCGGTCTAAGTCCGGGCGTAACTTACTGGTTTGCGATAAAAGCGAAAGACGCAGCGGACAATTGGGGAAGTTGGACTTCGTCAGGAACAGATTCTTCTGTCAATTATTCAAACTGCGCGGTTGCTTATGATACTAATCCTGCGGTTCCAACAGGACTCAGCGCTGTTTCTGTCAGTTCATCAGAAATAAAGATAAACTGGAATGCGAACAGTGAGGCGGACTTTAAGGAATACATTCTCGATTTCTCAAGTTATTCATCTGCTGCCGGCTGGCAAAATCTGGTTTCAACGACTTCGACAACCGTTTACCATAGCAATTTGATGGAAAACAACACTTATTATTACAGGGTAAGGGCGTCGGATGTGAATGGGTATTTGAGCGACTGGTCGTCTTCTGTCAACGTCTTTCCTTACGATATTTCTCCCCCTGCTGCGCCTTCCAATTTTTCGGGAATTGCACAGTCCACCACAGCGATAAGTTGGTCGTGGACGGATAATTCCTCTAATGAAGACGGATTCACTTTTTATGCCGGTGGGCTTTTGTATAAACTTTCCGCGAACACAACAGAATATCAGGAGACAGGTCTTTTTCCGAATACCTCTTATTACAGATATGCTGAAGCGTATAACGCATCAGGAAGCAGCGCTTCAGCGCCCTCGACTGTTTATACTCTCGCAAATCCTCCGACTGATGCATCTTTTTCAAGTGTGGGTTTTTCGAGTTTAACTTTTTCCTGGAACAGTAATTCAAATCCTGCCATGACTGTGTGGGAAATTTTTCGTTCCACAGACAATTTTTCAACAAGCACAACAACCTTGAAGGATTTTTCAGACGGTTATACATCAACGGCCTATACGGATTCTTCTCTATCGCCGAATACAACCTACTGGTACAAAATCAGGGCATTCAACGGAGACGGAATTCAGACGGAATTTATCCTGATTTCTACAAATACACTCGGGCAGGTTGTTAACCCCGGTGATGTTGTCTTTAATGAAATCGCATGGATGGGAACTTCATCGTCTACTGTTACAGATGAGTGGATTGAACTTTACAATACAACTTCCCAGAATATTGTTATGGTCAACTGGGCGATTTATGTGGCAACTGAAGTTCTTGTTTCTGTGAGCGGCACAATAGGGGCGAACTCTTATTATCTCATAGAAAGAACCGACGACACCACTGTAAGCGACATTTCCGCAGACCAGACGCCTACGGGATGGGGATCGTATGGGCTTTCCAACAACGGGGAAAAACTCCAGCTGAAAGATGCTTCAGGAAATGTAATCGATTTGGTCGATTGCTCTTCGGGATGGTTCGCAGGAAGCGCCTCGCCCGATTATTACACAATGGAAAAGAAAAACCCGACTTATGACGGGAATGTGGCTTCAAGTTGGGCTTCAAACAACGGCACAACAAGAAATGGTTTGGATGCCGACGGAAGTCCGATAAACGGAACGCCCCGATCTCAAAATAGTGTTTATGAAACAGGATCTTCAGATACGACTCCCCCTGCGGCGGTTTCGGATTTGACTGCTTCAACGGGCGGCGCTGGCGCAGGCTCAATTACACTTTCGTGGACTGCGCCAGGAGACGACGGAAATTCAGGAACCGCAACTTTATACGATATAAGAATTTCATCCACAGGGAATATTACATCTTCAAATTTCAGCGCAGTGGCTCTGGTTTCGGATTTTGTCTTGCTGCCTTCTCCGTCATCCGCAGGAACTTCCGAGACCCTGATTGTGACAGGTCTTTCAGAGGGTGTCACTTACTGGTTTGCAATAAAAACGGCTGACGAAGTTCCGAACCTGTCAAGTTGGAACGAGTCGGCAAACCCGAACAATTCCGCTTACGCTCTTCCGTGGTCGCCCGCTGACGCGGCGAAAAATGTTTACGGGACCGCTTATTCGACTTCGGCGATAATGTGGTCATGGACGGACGCAGTTTACGAAGACGGCTACGATATTTATTCCTCGACGGGCGGGCTTCTTGCGGCACTTTCGGAAAATGTGACTTTCTGGATTCAGACAGGGCTTTCTCCCGACACTTCCTCGCAAATTACAATTGTGTCATGGAACAGCCGTTTTGTGGGGCTTCAAACTTCCTCTTCGACAGTGTCTGCGAACGCTCCGTTTACATATCAGACACCGCCTCAGTCAGCCGCGACGCCTTACGAAGTTTCAACCTCATCAGCGATTATTTACTGGCAGTCGCAGGCGGGAATAAAATACCGCGTAGAAAGAGACGGAGTTTTTGTCGCCACAGTTACGGCGACCGGGTCAACCGCTTCCTACATCGACGCAAATGTTTATGAGGGAATTTCCTATTCCTACGACATCTATTCCGTAAACTCTGACGGTAATTGGAATTCTTCCGAGGGGGTTTCCATAGATGTTACTGTGCCGGCCGCAGCCGCTGAAGGGGAGCCAACCGGGCCGCATCCGGGTTTTGTGACGAAAAACCAGCCCCTTATATTCGGAAGCGAGGTTGAGAAAATCACGATTTATTCAGCTTCAGGGGAAAAACTTATGGAGATTAACGGCAGGGAATGGAACGGGACTTTAGACAATTCGTCTCCGTCCTCGGCGGAAGATATGTTTGAGTCGGGAGCGTATATTTACAGGGTGAAGACAACTTCGGGCAAAATAAAATACGGAACTGCGGTGATTGTGAAATGAAATTCAGGAAATTTTTCTTACTACTTACTACTTACCACTTACTACTTACTGTTGGCAACGCCGCTTTCCGCGAAACGGGCTGGTCTGCCCGCTCGGAGGCGATGGGGGGAGTTTTTCTCCCTGCTTCTTCTGACTCCGCTGGAATTTTTTATAACCCCTCTGCCGCGGCGTTTGTCAGCCGCGGCGAAATTTCCTTTGCGGGGTTTAAGCCTTTTGTCGGAACGGGAGTCGACTGGAATTACTATCTTTTTTCATCCGTCCTGCCTCTTGGAAAATTTTCTGCGGGCCTCGCCTGTAGTTTTTATGATGCGGACAGTTTATACAGCGAAAATGAGGGAATTTTCATTGCGGCTTTCAGAACCGGAATTTTCGCTGGTGGCGCGAATCTGAAATATCTTTGCCACAGGTATAATTTCAATGATTATCTGTCGGGTATCTACATAAAAAATGCCGCATATTCCTTTACCGCCGATTTTGGTTTTTCGCTGGAGTTGTCCGACTGGATGAGTTTTTCGGCATCCGGAAAAAATATTGTTCCCGCCGATGTGGGAGTGAAGGAGGAAGACATTGTCCCGACTGTTCTGAACGGCGTGCTTGGTTTCGATTTTTCTCCGGAATATTCGATAGCGAAGTTTTTCGGAGGCCTCGGTGTTTCAGTCAGGAATCAGAAATGGGAAGACAAAATATCCTATAAGGCGGGCATTGAGGCGAGATTCCCCGAAAAAAGATTTTCCCTGCGCGCGGGATATGACTCATCGGCCGTAACCGCAGGATTCGGTTATATTTTCAAATTTTCGGGTTGTCAGATGGAAGTTGTTTACGCTTTTTCTCTTCCTACCGGAATAAAAAACGCGACGAACCATCGCATTCAGACAATTTTCAGATTTGGACGTGAAGAGGAAAAGGTTTACAGAGGGAGAACCAGGGCGAAAAAAATAAGTCAAAAGCCGAAAAAGAAAGAAGATTCGGAGAATATAGATGAGGAAATCAGGAAAATGGAGCGGGAGATTTTCAGTCAGCCGGAAAAAAGCAAGTTGTCCCCTGCGGAAAAGAAAAAACTGATGCACAGGCACTTCAACAAAGCGACCGAATATTACAAAAAGGGAAAATATGAAAAAGCCATTTCGGAATGGCAGAAGGTTCTGGAAATAGACCCCAATCATGAACTTTCGAAGAGAAAAATCAGAAAAGCGCAGCAAAAACTTTCAAAGTGAATTTTTTCTTGATTTTTCCGCGGTAGTTTGTATAATTTTGCGGCAGGGGGGATTTTATGGATGAAGGAAATCTGGAACAAGAATTGAATGACCTGAAACAGGAAATGGACGAGTTTCAGAAGGAAAAGGAGAGAGTCAGGGCGATCGTCGGGAGAATCGGGGGAGTGCCCACTTTCAACGCAACGGTTTTTAATATTATTTTCGGAATTTTTATTCTTGCCTGTCTTGTTATTTCCCTTTTAAGCAAGGGGACTCTTCGTCTGGCGACTCTGGAACTTGCCACCGCAGCGCTTTCCGTAAAATTGATATACATCATGCACAAGCAGGCCAAGGTGAATCATTTTGAACTTTGGATCCTTTCGTCGCTTGAATGGCGCATCAATGAAATAAGGAAAAAACTCGATGATTTGCAGAAAATTATGCCCGAAAAGCGTTAGTCTCGGGCAAAAAACCGGAACGACCGTTTTTTTCCTTGCCGCGCTTATTTTTTCGCCTTGCGCGCTTTTGGCGGAGAAGGTTCTTTATTCTTCCCCTGCTTCCACGCAGCCGGCGTCCAGCGAAATCACGAAAATCGTTCTTCTTCCTACCGCCTACACGAGAAGGGGCGGGCCCAATCTGGATATGGATTTTACCTATTACATCGGTCGGCTTTACGGTTGGCACGAGAAGGATTTCGCGAATCCGAAAACCTATCTGGACAGGGTGGGGGTCTGGCTTCTTTCCATCGATTTGAAGGACACTTTTCAGAAGGAGACAAACGGAAGTTTTGTCTCCTCGTCTTTCGGGCTGATGTTGAGTTATCTTTTCCCGGAATCTCCCGCGTCCGCCTCTCAGACCTTCACGATAGGGCGGGAGGCGCTGACAATGTATAATCCCTATTTTGTTTTAAGCAAAAAATTCGGCGGCGTCGCGTTTCATTCGGGTTTTGTTTTCGGAAAAATGGGGCGGATTTTCACTTATCTGACGGAATTTCTGCCGTCGGGCAATTACGACGGAAATCTCTTTTATGGAGGTTTTTCGGTTCTCTCCAGGAAAGTTCCTTTCCGCATCGAGTTTATGAAGCCTAAAGGCGCGCCCGACAACTGCTGGCTGATACACACCCACACGGGCAAAGTTCTTCACACGAATTTTGAAATCGCATATCTTCATTATAACACGGGCTACGATTTTCTGGGATTTTTTAACATCCACATAACGATTTTGTCGGCTTTGTAAAAATGGTTTTTGATTTGGTTTTTGTTTTTCTCGCTGTGGTTTTTGCTCTGCTTGGCTATCTGAGAGGTTTTGTCAGAGAGATTTTTTCTCTTGCCGCTTTTGTTCTGGCGGCGATTTTGACGAATCCTCTTTCGACAGCCGCGGCAAAATCCCTTGGAATGAGTTCCTTCGACGCGGTTCTACTTTTGCCTGTCGTCAAAATCGTCGTGTTTTTTGCCGTTTATTTTGCCGTTATTCTCATCGGAAAGATATTTTCGGCGCTTGTCCCGGCAGACGGTTTTTTCGGATATATGAATAAAAAATTAGGCGCGGCGACTGGATTTCTCAAAGGTCTGCTGATTGTCGTTTTTTTTGCGTGGATTCTTGGCGCGATTTTTTTTGTTCTGAATCTGAATCCTCCGGCGTCGAAAAAATCTTTTTTCTTTTCCCTGTGTGATAAACGCAATCCGCTGAAAAAATCGGAAGAAGTGAAAAAAATAAAGAAGGTTCTAAAATACAGAAAGTATTTCGAAAAACATGGCCTCGGGAATTCGCAGATTTTGGAAAAAATAAGAGGCGCTGTCGGCGAAGGAAATTTTTCGGCCGATAGCGATTTCGAAGAACTGAAAAAAAATTTTGAGAGTCTGAAAAAACTAAACGAGAAACTGGTTAAGTGACGGATGCGGCGAGGAAACTGGCAGGGCTGATACGGGAGGCATTTTCCGTTGTCTGCCTGAGCGGCGCTGGCGTTTCCACCAACGCGGGCATTCCCGATTTTCGTGGGCCGCGAGGGATGTACACCACAGGCGCGTATGACGCTGAGGCGATTTTCAAAATAAATCATTTTGTTTCGAATCCGTTGCCCTTTTATGATTTCGCGAGGGATTTCTTAAAAAAAATTAAGGAGATAAAACCCACTTTTACTCATTTTTTCTTCGCTGACCTTGAAAAAAAAGGAAAACTGAAAGGAATAATAACGCAGAATATCGACGCTCTTCATCAGAAAGCCGGGTCCAAGAAAGTTTTTGAATTTCACGGAAGTTTCTGGAAGAGTTTCTGTATGAACTGCGGGAAAGAGTTTTCCTATTCGATGATGGAAGAAAAAATTTTTAAGGAAAAAATACCAAAGTGTGAATGCGGCGGGACAATCAAACCCGATATCGTTTTTTTCGGGCAGCCCGTAAAATTTCTGAAAGAGGCGGTGGAACTCGCTTTCAAAAGCGACCTTTTTATCGTTGTCGGGTCATCCCTTACGGTTTATCCCGCTGCGGCCATCCCGGACAACGCCTTTGGAAAAATTGCTGTTATCAACAGAGGGAAAGTGAACATTTCGCCCGAAAGAGTTTCTCTTTTCGCCGACTGTGACCTTGACGAGTTTTTCGCGGAAGTTGAAAAATTTCTATAATTTCTGTAGAATAAACAATTCCGGTCCAGCGGTTTTATTTTTGCGAATTTGCGAGGAGTTTGATTTATGGAAGGAAAGTTGAAAAAAGACAGGGATTTGTGGAAGGACTACAAAAAGCGTATGGACGCCAACGCTCTGCGGCTTTCGTTTCTCAACCACATACATTACACTCGGGCGAAAGACGAGTTTTCCGCCACCGAATACGATAAATATCTCGCTCTTGCCTACACCGTCAGGGACAGAATGGTCGAGAGGTGGTCGAAGACGCAGCAGTCCTATTACAACGAGGATGTGAAAAGGGTTTATTATCTTTCGCTCGAATTTCTTCTCGGCAGACTTCTCCTCCACAACATCGTCAATCTCGACATTTACGAAGACATAAAATATGTTGTGAAAAAGTGCGGTTACGATTTCGACGGTCTTCTCGAACTTGAACCCGACGCCGCTCTGGGCAACGGAGGTCTCGGCAGGCTTGCCGCCTGTTTTCTCGATTCGATGGCGACTCTGGGACTTCCGGGCTACGGATACGGTTTGAGATACGAGTTCGGCATTTTCAAGCAGGTGATAAAAAACGGTTTTCAGGTCGAAGAACCCGACGAATGGCTGAAGTTCGAATATCCGTGGGAAATAGAAAGACCGGAGTATTCGGTCAACATCCGTTTTTACGGAAAAGTCATACACGAAAAAAACGAGTTTGGCGAGACGAAATTCAAATGGGTGGACACGAAGGACATTCTCGCCATTCCGCACGATATACCGATGATAGGTTACGGCAACAACACAGTAAACACCTTGCGTCTGTGGTCTGCGAGGGCTTCAAACCAATTTGACCTTGAGATTTTCAATCAGGGCGACTATGTGAAAGCCGTGGAGGATAAAAATTATTCCGAGAACATATCCAAGGTTCTTTACCCGAGCGATAGCGTTTACGAAGGAAAGGAACTCCGGCTGAAACAGGAATATTTTTTCGCCGCTGCATCGATTTCCGACATAGTAAGACGTTATCTGAAGACATACGACGATTTCGAAAGATTTCCCGATAGAGTCGCCATACAGTTAAATGACACGCATCCTGCGATAGCGGTTCCGGAACTTATGAGGGTTTTGCTGGATGAACACAATCTGAAATGGGAACGGGCATGGGATATAACAAGACAGGTTTTTGCTTTTACGAACCACACTGTGATGCAGGAGGCTCTTGAAAGATGGCCTGTGGCGCTGATTCAAAAAATGTTTCCGAGGCATATGCAGATTATTTTCGAGATAAACAGAAGATTTCTCAACGAAGTCCGCCTTCGCTTTCCGGGCAATGAAGGCAAGGTGCGCGATATGTCTATAATAGAAGACGGCGCCGAGAAAAGTGTCAGGATGGCGAATCTTGCGGTTGTCGCGTCCCATTCCGTAAACGGAGTGGCGAAACTTCACACGGAAATTCTGAAGACGAGGGTTTTCAGGGATTTCGACGAAATGTTTCCGGAGAGAATAAACAACAAGACAAACGCCATAACGCAGCGCCGCTGGCTGCTTTTGGCAAATCACGGGCTTTCGAAACTTGTGACGGAAAAAATCGGAGACGGGTGGATAAAGAATCTTGAGGAATTGAAAAAATTCGAGGAATACGAAAATGACGAAAGTCTCCTGCTTCTTCTTTACAAAGTGAAGGAGGAAAACAAAAAGCGCCTCGCGAAGCATATAGAGGAAAACAAGAAAATCGAAGTTGACATGGGTTCCATTTTTGACGCCCACATAAAGAGAATTCACGAATACAAGAGGCAACTTTTGAACGTTTTTCACATTATGAGTCTTTACAAAAAATTGAAGGATGACCCTGCAGCGGACATTACACCGAGAACTTTTATTTTCGCGGGGAAAGCCGCACCCGGCTATCTGCGCGCGAAACTGATAATAAAACTGATAAACAGCGTCGGGGAACTCGTGAACGGAGACAGGGACATAAACGGGAAAATAAAAGTCGTGTTTCTGGAAAATTACGGCGTGACCCTCGCCGAGAAAATAATACCCGCTTCTGACATCAGCGAACAGATTTCGACTGCGGGCAAAGAGGCGTCGGGCACGGGAAATATGAAATTCGCGCTGAACGGCGCGATAACAATCGGCACGCTTGACGGGGCGAATATAGAGATAATGGAAAGAGTTGGCAGGGAAAATTTTTATGTTTTCGGACTTACTGCGGAAGAGGTCGCGGATCTTCTGAGTTCCGGAAGTTACGACCCATGGGAACTTTATAAAAGCGATGCGAACATAAAATGGATTGTGGACACGATAAAGTCGGGTGAACTTCCCGGCTGCAGCGCGCAGCTTCTGCGCCCGATTTACGATTCTCTGATGTATGGCGCCGACGGCAATCCTCCTGACCAGTTTTTTGTCCTCAGGGATTTTTCGTCATACGCGGCGGCGCAGGAGAAAATAAATTTCGATTTCAGAAACCGTCTCGACTGGCAGAAAAAAGCGATAAAAAACATATCGAATATGGGCTATTTTTCGAGCGACAGAGCCGTTAGGGAATATGCCGAGGAAATTTGGAAAGTAAAAGAAATCGATATAAGTTTATGATAAAGTGGAAAAGTAAAAAAAATTAAAAATGAAAAATTAAAAGTGAAAA
>JAGHAK010000110.1 GCA_021161565.1 Elusimicrobiota bacterium
ACGACTCTACGTATCGCACCTCGTGATATCATACTCGATATCGCATTTATCAGTATTAAGGATTAAGAATTAAGTTTTCTCTTCGCTTAATCCTTACCACTTACAACTGCCTAACAGCAGGCAGGGACGGCATCCAACTCAATTATCAACACCGCCTATCGCCGGCAATTTATTATAGCAAATTTCAGAAAAAATTTTGGAACAAAATCCAAGCCGGAAAAATAAATCCGCTGGCGGAAGTTTTATCCACCAAGAAGCGAAAGCGCGTTTTCGCTGAAAATTTTTTCCTTTAGTTCAGCGGCAATGCTCAGTTTTCTTACGGCGCCGGCATCCTCGGACTGGTTTCCCCACGGGGCATCCGTGCCGAACAGAATTCTATCGGGAGAATGCTTTTTTATTATCTGATAGAATCTTTCAGGGGCGTCTATGTATTTCAGCGTCATAGAAATTTCGAGCCATATATCTTCTCCGGCGAGAAGTCTTAAAACCCTGTCCCACATTTTCCACCCGCCAGTGTGGGATGCGATAATTTTGAGTCCGGGAAATTTTTCCGCGACTTTCAAAATTCTTTCGACAGACGCTCTCTCGTCTGCCGGAAAAGCGATATCAAAACCCGAGTGGAAAATCAAAATGAGACCCTCTTTTTCGATTTCTCCGTAAATCGGAAACATTCTTTCGTCATCGGCGAAAAATTTCTGATACATCGGATGAAGTTTTATGCCGGAAATTCCGCTCGATGCGATTTTCTTTACAAATCCGCTGTCGTTTTCGGGATGAATCGAGGCAAACGGAATAATCCTTTCGCTTTTTATTTTGAGACACCATTTCAGAATGTTTTCCGACTGGGAAGGTTTTGTCGCAATGGTGCAAATAATGGACTTGGCAATTCCGGCATTGTCCATCGACTTAATCAAACCGGAAATTGTCCCGTCGTGGGAAGGAGTCAAATGCGATTTGTATGCCAGTTTTGACATCGCCCTTTCGGCAATATCATCCGGAAAAGCGTGCGTGTGGAAATCGATAATCATCGGATGGCAAAACCCAAGCCCAAACTCGTCGCGGTCACAACAGCGCCCGCAATGAGAACGCCGATTGAAATGAAAATAAAAGCGGGCAGTTTTCTTATGCCGAAGAGGAACGCCGCCATCGCGCCCGTCCAGGCGCCCGTTACGGGAAGAGGCACAGCAACAAAAAGAATCAGAGCGATGTCGCCGTAAATTTCGTATTTTTTGTAAAACTTTTTCCTTGTCCTGTCGAAAAGCCAATCGAAAAATTTTTTCATAAACAAAAATCGCGCTGAAAGAAAACCCGCGATTTTTTCGAGAAAAAAAAGTATGGGAAATATCGGAATGAGATTTCCCGCCACAGCCAGCAGAAATGCCTTCAAGACCGGGAATTTGAAGACAAAAAGAGCAATCGGAATCGCCCCGCGCAGTTCGCTTATGGGGAGAGCGCCGACAATGACAGTTGCCACCTCCGGCGAAACCAAACGGCTCAGACTCTGCGAAAGCGACAGCGCGCTCATTGTCTCCCTGCGACGATGTTCCTGTGCCTGCGGCTTGAAAAAATCCCGAAAGTCAGTTTGCGCGGCAGAAACGCGAAAAGGAAACTCGTCAGAACAAAAAGCAAGCCTAACAGAGCCGAAAACCTTACGGGAGCGCGGTGCCTGAAAATTTCCCCCATAAGCCCCCAGTAAGCCGGCATCGCGAGAATGGAAAGGATCGCGGCAATATAAAAAATCGCTGTCACCATAAAAATAATCCCTCCATAGGAGGACTCAATCTGCGAAAGATTGTCCGTCCTGTATTCAGGATACGAAACGGCGAAGTAAAAAGCAAGTTGAACAACGACAAACCCGATGACGGAGCAGATTAAGGCGGTGGCAAAAACAAAAACTGGCGAGGCTGAAAAGCACCAACCCGAAACAGCGCCAAGAATAAATCCGAAAAAGACAAAGGGAACTGTATAGACCATAAATTTGCTTTTCAGAATTTCCCCGCAGGCAAGAGGCGAAGAGTAAAGAATCCACAGAAACCTGCCGTCGAGACAAACGCCTGTATAGACAAATCTCAAAGCAGCCGCTGTCAAAATCAAACCGACCGCGCCGATATTCAAAAAAGTCAGAAGTTCCCTAACATACGGAATATCGCCAAGAGGTGCCTTCAAAACGCTTGTCAGATAGATAGCCACAAGCATTCCGAGAATCGCCATCTGAGAAACCTGCTCGCTGTTTCTCAGAAAAACGATTTTTTCGCGCCATCTAATCGCGGAAAGCCTGCCGTCGGGAACCTTTTTGATATATCGGGGCTCGCCGACGCCAGCGCCCCTTATTCTTCCGCAAATACCAAAAAGAACTCTGCCGCCGATAAAAAGCAAAACAGCGGCAGCGAAAACGAAAAAAAGGAAAAAAACCCCGAAAATCGTCGCCGCCACGGGATAATTCCCCGAAGAAATCGCTATGAAAAGCCGGCTGAGCCACTGGAACGGAGCGAGAGGGAAACCCGGCATCTGAAGACGGGAAAGATACTGCAGGAGATTTCCGAACACATCAGCGTGAAAAATAAATTTAGGCTCGAGCGCTTTCAGATAAAAAAACATCCCGCCAAAAAGAACGGCGAAAAGGACAATAGCGCCATCGCGGATTTTCTTGGACGGAAACACAGCCGCAAATCCCGTCGCTAGAAGAATGCCTGTCGCGCTCATCGTGGCAAGAAAAACAAAAAAAGAAGCGGCGCAAAAAAGAAATTTGAAAAAATTCAAATCGTAAATATGACCCCAAGCGGCGGCAAACGGTATCGCAATCACGACAATCATCCAGTCGGCGTAAACTGCCGCCTCAATCGCCTTAACGGCAAAGAGACTTCCCTGGCGCACGGGACAAGGAATCAAAAGACGAAGTTCCTCCGACGCGTAAATTGTCGAAACAGCCGAAAGCATAGACGACAAAACAGCCAAAACGGCGCTTATGAAAATCATAAGAGAGACGAACCTCAGGAGCACAACTTCCCCGATTACCGGAACATTTACAAGATAAACAAGAATTCTCCGCAGCCAGAAATACATCCCCGCAAGAAAAATCAAACCGAGCAGGGAAAAAAATATCTTCTTTCCTGGATGCCGAACAGCACGGAAGGAATTGAGGAAAATCCTCAATTTCAGAGATAGAAGTTCCCAAAAATCCCGCATTTTTCAGCGCGGAATTTCCTTCAGAAAAATTTCCTCGAGCGAAGACTTGCGGGTTTCGAGAATCTCTTTTATCCATCCCTCAAAAACGATTTTGCCTTTGTCTATGACGGAAACTCTGTCGGCAATGCGCTCGGCAAAGGAGAGAACATGCGTGGACATAAGAATCGCAGCGCCGCTTTTGACAAAACGCGCAAGCATTCTGCAGACGAGATTCACGGCAATCGGGTCAAGACCAACGAGGGGCTCGTCGAGGAGAATGACCTTCGGGTTTATTATGGGTATCGTGAGAAAAATAAACTTCTGCTTTATCCCGTGCGAATAAGTTTCAATCAGGCGATTGCGCCAGTCAAAAATATTGAATTCCGACATCAGTTTTTCGAGTTCTTCGTCGGAAATTCCGGAGTCGTAAATTCTGCGCGTGAAATTCAAAAATTCCATGCCCGTAAGTTTTCCCCACAAATACGGCTGTTCGGGAATGTAAGCGGTGATCCCTTTTGCCTTTCTCGGATTTTCAAAAATATTTGTTCCGGATATTTCCACGGCACCGGAGTCGGGCAAAAGAATGCCGGAAAGAACATTCAGAACGGTTGTTTTCCCCGCACCGTTAGGCCCGATAAGCGAAAGAATCTCTCCGTCGGAAACCTCGAAACTTATTCCCCTGACGGCTTCAAAACTGCCAAAGGAATGCTTCAAATTTTCAACTTTTATCATAAAATCTTCAGCGCATAGACAGGGTCGACAGGGACGCCAAAAAGGTAAATTCCGAGATGAAGATGCGACCCTGTCGAAATGCCAGAGGAACCGACTTCTCCTATTTCGTCCTTTTCCGTCACAATTTCGCCTGTTTTTACATTGATTCTGCCTAAATGCATATAAACGCTGATGATTCCCTGCCCATGGTCTATAAAAATCGATTTCCCCATAAGAGGGGAATTCAAAACGAGAGAAACCTTCCCGCGCGAGGCGGGGAAAACCGGAGCTCCCGCAGGCGCCGCTAAATCGACGCCTTTGTGCCGCCACAAAACCCTGCCGTTTTTATCAACCCGCTTTACCCCAAATTCGCTGGTTACATTGTATTTTTTCAGAGGATACGAAAACTTTCCAAAAAATCGTTTTTTCGTAGATTCCCTTATCTTCTTCCTGACCGACATTTTTTCCTTTTTGGAAACAGATGGGAGTTTTCCTCTTTCCACCGGAATCACGGAAGTGCGGAATTTTTTCGCTTTGACAACAATTTCCTTTTCAATTTTTCTGTTTTTCCTGAAAGGTATTCTCTCCTCGACAACAAGAGAAGTTTTGCCTTCGATGCCCAAAGGAACAGGCAGGCGGGCGACAAAAACGCCGTTTTCTTTGAAAAACGGATAGGTCTTCCCGAGAAAAAAAGCCCTGAGCCTGTGCGAACTCCTCGCAATAACCTTCACCACGCCGCCGGGAAAAGTGTATTTGGTGAAATTCAAAATCTCGGCAGCGGACAACCAACACGAGAAAAAAAATACGAAAAATAAAGTTCTGAAAAAAATCACTCTCTTCTGATGGAAACTATTTTGATTTTTCTTAAACCCGCAGGCACGCGAAATTCGACTTCGTCACCGACGCTTTTTCCTATCAGGGCGGAACCTATCGGAGAAGTCGAGGAGATCCTGCCTTCGACAGGGTCGGCTTCTTCCTCGGAAACAACAGTGTATTCGAACCTTTCGCCGGTGGCGTCCTCGACCTCGACCAATGCCCCAAGATAAACTTTATCCGAACTCATCTGGGTTTCGTCGATTATCACCACAGAACCTATCGTATTCTGTATCTGAGCGATTCTTTTCTGGACATTCGTCAAATCTTCCTTCGCGGCGTGATATTCCGCGTTTTCTGACAGGTCTCCGAGAGCGCGAGCCTCGTTTATTTCGCGGCTGAGACGCGGAACTTCCTCATTTTTGAGCCGTCTCAACTCTTTCATCAGTTTTTCGTAGCCTTTTTTTGTGAGATATTTCCTCATTTTTCTCTCCGTAATGATAAAATAACAAGTTGACAAGCCAAAAAGTCAATTCTTTTCATCTTTTTCACTTTTAGTTGACAAGTTTATAAATTAACAAGTTGATAAGGCAAAATCCCCCCTCTCTTTCTCCCCCCTTCCAGGGGGGAGATTAAGTAGGAGGTTCTTTTACCTTTTCTACTTTTCTACTTTTTCACTTTACATTTTTCCATCTTTCATTTTCCGTGTCACCTTTCTCGGC
>JAGHAK010000130.1 GCA_021161565.1 Elusimicrobiota bacterium
AAAAATATCGCGAGCAATTCTTGCCAGCAGGGCTGTGTGAGCGAGAAATTCGACCCGGTTTTCGCAGCGAACACAGAGCGAGCGATTCCGCTTGCGAGAGCGTCCCTGACGGCAAGATTGCGAGTGATGAAGAAAATTAATCCCCCACCTGCACGCAGGTGGGGGATGAAAAATGACAGATGAAAGATGACAAAACAATTTCGGCGAAAATTAACCTGCTGATTTTCGAAGCGGGACTCGGGGTTCTTTTTTTTGTGGCTGCCTGCCGCGCCGCTGGTTTTTCACTGATTTACAGGGAGATTCAAAATTATCAGATAGACAGGGCGAAAGACCTGTTGAAAACTTCCCGCCTTCCGGAAAGCGAAAAAAAATTCCTCGATGGCATTATTCTTTTCTATGAAGGGAAATACCCCGCCGCGCTGGAAAGAATTTCCGTCTCGTCCTTTAAAACGGATTTCGATTGGCGCGGATATCTGCGGAAAATGACAGAAATTTCCCGCGGATTTTCCGAGAAAAAAATTGCGGGCTTTATCGTGAGATTTTATCCGCACGACAGAATTATGATTCCGTGGCTAAAGGATGTTTTGCCAAAAATAAACAGCAGAATGGAAAAGATTTTCGGCGTGAAACCTTCCAGCGTTGTTCTCGAAATATATCCCGATAAGGAAAAATTTCTGGCCGCTTCGCTTCTTACGGAGGAAGAACTCGACCGATCGGGGACTGTGGCTATTTCCAAATTCAATCGGCTGATGATTCTTTCGCCAAGAATTCTTCCCTACGGCTATAACTGGCGGGACACCGTAGCCCACGAATATATTCATTACATAATAGGGCACAAAACGGCTCTTAACATTCCGCTTTATCTGAACGAAGGAATAGCCAGGACCTGCGAAAGTTTGTGGAGAAACTCCCGTGTCGAACTTTCCGAGGTGTCGAAAAGTCTGCTTGCCAAGGGGCGCGAAAAGGGTTTTGTGCCGTTTGAAAAATTTCGCAGAGGCATGCCGTCGCTCGAAAATCAGAAGGAAGTTTCTCTCGCCTTCGCGGAAGTTAATTTTCTCGTCTGGAAACTCATAGAATGGAAAGGTCTGAAAACGCTCGGCAAATTTCTTTCAGCCTGCGGCCGCGATGGTTTTGAAAAATCCTTTTCGGAATTTTATTCCCCGCCGAAAAAATTTCTCGAGGATTACTGGGAAGAATTGATGAACAACAAATTCGAATATGTCGGGGCGGCTCCGGATTTTGTCTATTGGCGGAAGTCAGATTCTTTTCTTTCCCTTTCCGCGCGGGATTTTGTCCGTCTCGGCGACAGGCTCAGGATGATGGCCCAACCCGACCTTGCTCTTTCCAACTATGATAAAGCTCTGGAAAAGGAAAAAAACAATCCTGCTGTTTTGGTTAAGAAAGCGAAAATTCTCGAAAGCATGGGTAAGACGGCGCAAGCGGAAAAGTGTCTTCGCAAGGCGGTTTCCCTGTCGGACGATTTTGTTTCTCTTGTGACTTTTGCGAGGTTTCTGCGAAGCGAAGGAAGATTTAGGGAATCGATTCCTTTTTTGCGCCGCGCGATTTTGAAAAATCCATTTTTCGCGGAAGGCTACGAAATGATTATCGATTCCGCAAAGAAAATCAGTAGGGAGCGTTTGGCGGAAAAATACGAGAAACTGCGGTTGTTTCTATGAAAAAAGTTAAACAGGAAGCAATAAGAAAAATCATTCCGGAATTTGAGGGTGCCGCCTACATTCTCACGGAAGAAGACCTTTTTTTTCAGCAGAGCCGTTCCGCGCTCACGGGGCTTCCCGGAAATCCCGAAATAGAAAAGGCGATAAAAGAGCGTTTTTTGAAAAATGGTTCGCCGGATATTGTCGTCTATTTTGACATAAACAATTTCAAAGCGTATAACGACGTCTACGGTTTTATGAAGGGTGATATCGTCATAAAAACCCTTGCGGATTATTTCCGAAAAACTGCTTCCGGTTTCGCCGGTCACATAGGGGGCGATGATTTTGTGGCGATAATGGAAGCGGAAAAGTTTGATTCTTTCGCTGACGATATTCTGCGTTTTTTTGACTCGAAATTGAAGGTTTTTTACAGCGCCGATGATTTTGAGAGAGGCGCTATTGTAACTTTCGACAGGGAAGGGCGCAGGAAAATGTTTCCCCTTATGGGTATAACAGTTGTCGCTTTCGGAAATTCGGGAGGATTTTCCTCGCCGTCGGAGGTCGGCGAGTTCGCCGCGCGGCTTAAAAAAATAGCGAAGTTATCGGGGAAGAGAAGAATCGGCAATTCGGTTGTTTTTAGGCGTGAAGACGTGAATCTTATGTCAATGGCATCAGTTTTGAAAGATGCTGCAACACCGCTGGAAGTTCGCAGAGCCGTTTGCGAGGCGCTCGGTTCGGCGGGGGACTATTCATACGAAAAAATTCTGATTGGAATTCTGAATTCCCGCGAAAATATTTTTCTCAAAAAAAGCGCGCTTTACGCACTCGGAAAACTGCGCTCTGTAGAGGCTGTTTCCGAAATTGCGCGGTTTCTGAAAAATCCTTCGGCTCATCTGAGAATGCGCGCGGTAGAAGCGCTCGGCGAAATAGGAAAAGCCGAAAGCGCATCCCGAATTATTCCCCTTCTGGATGACGGAAATGTTTTCGTCCGCCGTTCCGCCGTCGCGGCGCTTGGCCGCCTCGGTTCGTCGTCGTCGGCAGGGGCACTTGAAAGAAAACTCGATGACAGTTCCGTGAGAAACGACGCGATTGTGGCTCTGGCTTCCATAGGCGTGAAGGATTTCGTCGATGGTCTTCCTGTTCTTATAGCCAACGATACCATTTCTGACAACCTGAAACTGACGGCTCTTGAAATTGTAGGGCAAAAGGGTTCGCGAAAAATAGCGGGACTGGTTCTGGAAAGTCTCGCCTCTTCCAAAATCAGGGGTTCGCGGCTTGTAAGCAGAACCCTGACGGCTCTTTCGGCTGTAATCGAGAGGGAGGGAAACCCCATTCCGGAAATTCCGAGAAAAATTTTTTCTCTGGCGGATTCGAGGTCATGGAAAATCCGCGCGGCCGCCGCCCGTTTCTTTTCTGTCTGCGGCGTTGAGGGAATTGCGGCTTTGAAAAAATTGTGCAGGGATTTTTCCGAAGCCGTCCGATCCCGCGCCGTTTCGGGTTTGCGCTATTTTCCTGGAGAGTTTCTGTTTGTTCTGGAATTTTTTGCCGATTTCTCGCCGCAGGTGCGTTTTGCCGCCGCCGATACGATAAAATTTATGAAAATTCCGCCGGAGCGGAAAAAATTTGTCACAGCGAAATTGCGGCTGCTTTTGAAAGATTTGTCTTATGAGGTTTCATCCGCCGCGGCAAAATCCATAATAAAAATAACGGCGGGAATGGAGGATAGAGGATAATGGCAGTTTCGCCTTTTAGGTCGATTTTGCTATAATCTGATAAATATGATGAAAAAATTATTTTTGATTCTGATTTTGTCGGGTGTTCTATCTGGCAGGACACCTGCGGAAGTCTGCAAAATTCTTACCGTCGAGGGCGTGATAGATCCTGTTATCGCCAAATATGTTGGCGAAGAACTGAAAAAGAACGATTTCGATATTGCGATGATTTCCCTAAACACTCCTGGCGGGCTTATGGATTCGATGCAGGACATTGTAAAGGCGATGATGAATTGTCCGAAGCCTGTCTGCGTGTGGATTGGGCCAACGGGTTCCCGGGCCGCCTCCGCCGGAGTTTTTATAACGGTCGCCGCCGATTTTGCCGCTATGGCGCCGGCGACGAATATCGGCGCCGCTCATCCCGTTCAGATGGGAATCGGCAAAGAGGGAAAAGAAAACGGTGTGATGATGGAAAAAGTCGTAAACGACGCGGTTGCCTATATTCAGGGAATAGCCAGGGAAAAGGGCAGGCCTCTCGACTGGGTAGCCAACGCCGTCAGGAAAAGTGTTTCAATAGACGCAGAGGAAGCCGTAAAGAAGGGAATCGTGGATTTTATCGTGTCCTCGCCCAGAGAATTTCTGAACAAAATCGATGGAAGGGAAATCAGAAAAGGCGACAGGGACATCGTCGTCAGAACGAAAAATGCGGAAATTGTCTGGAGTTCCCTGTCGATGTTGCGCGACTTTCTTCACAAACTCGCGAATCCGAACATCGCGTTCATTTTGATGATTATAGGCGTGTGGGGAATAATTCAGGAAGCGTCGAGTCCCGGCATAGGGTTTGGGGGTGTTATCGGCGGAATTTCTCTGCTGCTCGCTTTTTTTTCGATGCGGGTTCTTCCCATAAACACCGTCGGAGTTCTCCTGCTGATTTTGGGAGCGGTTCTGCTTTTTCTCGAGGTTTTCACGCCGACCTTCGGCATTCTCACGGTTGGCGGAATTGTTTCCATTTTTCTCGGAGGAATAATGCTGATAGACAAAACGAGAATGGATATAGGAATTTCCTGGGGAGTTTTGATTCCGTCTCTCGTGGGTATCGCTTTTTTTATGTTTTTCGTCGTTGCCGCGATTATCAGAAGCCAGAAAAGAAAAGCGGTTACCGGGGTGGAAGGGATGATAGGCGAGGAAGGAATAGCAAAAGAGGCGATAAAAGAGACGGGAAGCGTTTTTGTCCATGGTGAAATCTGGCGAGCGACTTCATCGAGAGAAATTCCCGAAGGCGCGCCGGTTGTCGTTAAAAAAGTGAAAGGGAATGTTCTTGAAGTCGAGGAGAAAACGGATGGCTGAAGAAGACATAATAAAAGCAAGAAGAGAACATCTTAGATGGTTCAGGGAAAGAGGAATAGAACCTTATCCCGCGAAAGTTCCTCCTGTCGACGATATAGGTGTTGTCAGGGCGAAGTTCGAGAAGAATGAGGTTTCATTCGATGTTTCCGTGGCGGGCCGCCTCGTCGCCCGCAGACGTATGGGCAAGGCGACATTCGCCGAAATTTTTTCGGATTTCAGAAAAATCCAGATTTATCTCAGAAAAGACGACAGTCCCGAAAATTACGAACTTTTTTCCAAAGTCGATATCGGGGATTTTGTCTTTGCGAAGGGGTTTGTTTTCAGAACGAAAATGGGCGAAATAACCGTCCATGTAAAGGAAATAAAACTCATAAGCAAGAGCGTCCGGCCGCTGCCCGAAAAATGGCACGGTCTGAAAGACGAGGAACTCCGTCTGCGCAAGAGATATCTGGACATCATCGCGACCGAAAAAACAAGAAGGAATTTTCTTCTGCGCAGCGAGATTATAAAAAGAATGCGGAGTTTTCTCTCCTCGCGCGGTTTTACGGAAGTGGAGACGCCGCTTCTTCAGAATATTCCCGGAGGCGCTACGGCAGAACCGTTCAAGACCCACCACAACGCTCTTGACATAGACCTGTATCTGAGAATCGCCCCCGAACTTTACCTCAAGCGTCTGATTGTAGGGGGTTTCCGAAAAATTTTCGAAATAGGCAGAAATTTCCGGAACGAGGGGATTTCGACGCGGCACAATCCCGAGTTCACGATGCTCGAACTCTATCAGGCATACGCCGATTACGAGACGGTTCTGGATTTGTGCTGCGAAATTATAAGGGTTGCGGCGGCGACTCCCGGTGTGGAAACCGATATCGATTTCGAAAAACCATTTAGGAAAGTTTATGTTTTCGAGGAACTGAAAAAAATGACAGGCATGGATTTTGCGAGCCGTCCGGTAAGCAGGGATGCGCTTGAGACAATTTCCGAAAAGTTCGAAGTCAAGAATGAGGAATCCGCCCCCGCCTCGAAAATTTTCGAAAATATTGTCGAGAAACTTTTTATCGGCGAGGAGAAAAATCCCGTTTTTCTCATAGGTTTTCCGCAGGAATTTTCCCCGCTTGCCAAAAGCGAAGACGGTAAAATCGCCCAGCGATTCGAACTTTATATAAACGGAATGGAAATAGCAAACGCCTATTCGGAGTTAAACGATCCCGCATCGCAGCGGGAATTTTTTCTGAAACAGGTCGAAGACCGCGCGGACAAAACAATAGATGCCGATTACATAGAAGCCCTCGAATACGGTATGCCGCCGACAGGCGGTCTGGGGATAGGAATTGACCGTCTTGTGATGGTTCTCGCGAATACATTCTCGATAAAGGATGTGATCATTTTTCCCCAGTTGAAAGTTAAGTAGTAAGTAGTAAGTAGTAAGTGGTAAGTGGTGAGTAGTTGGTAGTTAGGTAAATGAAAACTGAGTTTCTGATTGCAAAAAGATATCTTTTTGCCCGCCGTAAAGAAGTCATTCTCCTTCTTTCGTCTCTGATTTCGGTTGCCGGAATTGCAATCGGCGTCGGAGCGCTTCTCATCACGCTTTCCGTTATGAACGGATTTCACGAAGACCTGAAAGAAAAATTTCTCGCCACGACTTCCGCGATAAATGTTCTTCTGCCAACATCGTTCGAGAGGGAAAGATGGGAGAAAATTCTTCGCCGCGTTCGTTCCACGCCTGGAGTTGCGAACGCTTCTCCGTATATTCTTTCCCAGGCGCTTCTAACAAAGAGGGGCCGGTCGCAGGGAGTTGCGGTGAAGGGAATTCTTGCATCCCTCGAAAGCAGGGTGACAAAAATAAAAAAGCAGATTGTCGAAGGGAATTTCCGCCTTTCCAAAGGCGAAATTTTCGTGGGAAGGGAACTTGCCAGAAGTTTCGGCCTGTCCGTTGGGGATTCCGTTTTTCTGACAATTCCTCCACCGGACGGTTTTTCTTTTTCGCGCAGCCGCGTCCGCGAATTCAGAATTTCCGGAATTTTCTTGTCGGGAATGTGGGAATATGACATGAACCTTGTTTATATCGATTTGAAAGAGTGTCAGGAACTTTTCGAACCTTCCGGAGGCGTTTCGGGAATAGAAGTCGATATTGGAAAGCGCGAGAAAGCGGATGTTGTTGCCGACAGGATTTCAGGAATTGCGAAAAGAAGCGCATGGGTGCGGACATGGAAGGAAAGCAACAGGAACCTTTTCGCGGCGCTGCAGCTTGAAAAAAAGACGATGTTCATAATTTTAAGCCTGATTGTTCTTGTGGCTGTTTTTAACATAATTTCGAGCCTGCTTCTCCACACAATCGAAAAAGTGAGGGATATTGCCGTTTTGAAGGCGCTCGGCGCCACCGGCGGCTTTATAGAGAGAGTGTTTTCTTTTCAGGGAATTATGAGCGGGGCGGCGGGAATAATAATCGGGAATATCATTGCCGTTGCTGTCTGTCTTCTTTTGGGAAGGTATCATTTCGTGAAAATTCCGGCGGATGTGTATTACATTAACAGTCTGCCCGTTATGATGAGCTTCAGGGATTTTATCGTCGTTGATGTTGTGAGTTTCGTTCTCACATTTCTCGCCGCCTTTATTCCGGCGAGGCAGGCGGGAAAACTGAATCCCGCCAGCGTTCTTCGGTATGAGTGAGGTTATCGTTTTCGAGGATTTGTGGAAAATATATTCCGCCGGTTCCCTTCTTGAAGTGGCGGCGCTGAAGGAAATAAATTTTGCTGTCACTAAGGGCGATTTCCTTTTTGTGCTGGGCCCTTCGGGTTCTGGAAAAACGACTCTGCTCAACATAGCAGGTCTTCTGGATTCTCCCACAAAGGGAAAATATTTTCTTTTCGGGCGAAATTTTTCGGGCATAGGAGAGAGAGAAAAGGCGAAAATCAGAAATGAGTCCATCGGATTTGTTTTCCAGCAGCCGAGTTTCCTGCCCGAGTTTACATCGTTGGAGAATGTTCTTATGCCGGCGATGATTTCGGGAAAGATTTCGGCATCCACTGCGAGAAAAGCGAACGGGCTATTTGAACGGGTGGGGCTCGAGGGCAGAAAAAATCATTTTCCGAGTCAACTTTCCGGCGGCGAACTTCAGAGACTGACGATTATACGGGCTCTGATTAACGGACCGGGAGTGATTCTGTGCGATGAACCGACAGGCCAGCTGGATGAGAGGAATTCGGAAATTATTATGGAAATTCTGCGCGGAATCAACCGAGATTTCGGCACGACCGTTGTGTTTGTCACCCACAACGCTCAGTTGACGAAAGGCGGGAAAACAGTTAATTTAAAAGACGGAAAGATTAGCGCATAACGGAAAATTTCGTCGCAGCCACCTGCCTGCACAGGATGAGAAAAGCAACGAAGAGAAAAATTGAAAAAGGAAAAGAAGCGATATGGAGATGAGAAACTTGTCATTTTGCCATTTTATCATTTATTGTCTCATCGGAATTTTGCCGCAGAATAGGAGGAATGATGGCTCTTAAAATTTTGCTGAATGGGAAACTTGTGGGCGAAAAGGACGCCAAAATTTCCGTTTTCGACCACGGACTTTTATATGGTGACGGAGTTTTCGAGGGAATAAGGGCTTATTCGGGCAAGGTTTTCAAACTGAAAGAGCACATTGATCGTCTTTATGATTCGGCGCGGTACATAATGCTGAAAATTCCTGTGTCCAAAAGGAAAATGTCGGAAGACATACTGAAAACCCTCCGCGCCAATTCTCTCAAGGACGCCTACATCAGAGTTGTTGTAACAAGGGGAGTCGGAGACTTGGGTCTGGACCCGATAAAATGCCCGCAGGCGACTTATTTTGTGATAGCCGACAGAATCGCTCTTTATCCAAGGGAGTTTTATGAAAAGGGTCTGAAAATCTGCACCGTCAGCACAAGAAGGAATCTTCCCGAGGCTCTCAATCCGAGAGTCAAATCCCTTAATTATCTGAACAATATTTTGGCAAAAATAGAGGGGAATATCAGGGGCGTTCCCGAAGCGCTGATGCTTAATAACTCAGGTTTTGTCGCGGAGTGCACGGGCGACAACGTTTTTATTGTAAAAAACGGCGAAATCAGAACGCCGCCCGCCTCGGTCGGGGTTCTTGAGGGGATAACGCAGGCGACTGTGATTGAACTCGCAAAGAAATTCAGAATAAAAGTCCGCCGGGAAATTTTCACGAGATACTGCCTTTTTACAGCCGACGAATGCTTCCTTTCGGGTACCGCTGCCGAAATCGTTCCCGTTATCGAAGTGGACAACCGTAAAATTGCCGATGGCCGCCCCGGAAGTATCACGAAGAAACTGATGTTGGAATTCAGAAAAGTCGTCAAAAGAAGCGGCACCTCGATATATTGAAAATTCAGAATTCAAAATGAAACGATTGGTTATGACCTGCGATTCCGAGTTTGACGCAAATGACTGAAGACCCCGCGAAATATTCCGCCAATTTGTGTGATATTTGCGGGAAAAATCCCGCGACCATTCATTTTACGCAGATTGTAGACGGCGTTGTCACCAAAATGCATCTTTGCGCGGACTGCGCGAAGAAAAAGGGAATTTTTCTGGACGAATTTTCGGCGCCGCCGTTCGACATCCTCGGGAAATTTCTTTCCGCTCTCGCTCTGCCACAGAAGGAATACCGCGATATTACCTGTCCGAACTGCGGCAAGAGGCTTTCGGAATTCAAGAAAGACGGCAAACTCGGTTGCTCTGAATGTTGGTCCGCTTTCAGGAACGACCTCATTCCGCTTCTGGAAAAGATCCACGGGATAAAAATTCGCTCTCGGAGCCGTAGCGCGAAAAAGACATCGCAGGTTCAATCGGAAATAAAACGGCTTCAGGAACTTCTTGACGAGGCGGTGGAAAAGGAAGAATACGAAAAGGCTGCGGAGTTGCGGGATGAGATAAAACAAATCCGCGGTGAAGGGAAAAACCGGAAGGAAAAATGAAATTTGCCGATTTCGCGGCCAGACCCTGTATGTGGTTGTCAAAAGACACTTCCTCGTTTTATCTTTCGACAAGAGTTCGTTTTGCCAGGAACATAAAAGATTTCTTTTTTCCCAACAGGGCGTCATCTGCGCAGCAGTTGAAAATCAGAAACCTTGTTTTCGAGAAAATATCCTGTTTGAAGTACTGGAAGACATCGGAAAAAATTCTGCTTGAGGAACTCGATATAACCGACCGCAGGTTTCTTATGGAACGGCACCTTGCCAGTTACGATCTCGTCTTCAAGGATAAAATTTCAGGGTTGATTGTGGGCGAGCGCGAGATGATGAGTATTATGGTGAACGAGGAAGACCATCTGAGAATTCAGTTTTTTGGTAGGGGTTCCAGCCTCGGCGACACGTTGAATCTCGCGCTCGCGAGAGAAAGGGAAATAAGTCGCATTTTCGATATGGCGAAAGACCCTGAACTCGGTTATCTGACCGCCTGCCCGACAAATGTGGGGACAGGACTGAGAATATCGTTTTTGGTTCATCTGCCTGCCCTTTCCATCGGAGGTTATATCGGCGATGTCATCGAGTCGCTTTCGAGAATAGGAATTGTGGTGCGGGGTTTTTACGGCGAGGCAACGAAACCTTACGGGGATTTTTTTCAGGTTTCGAATCAGGTTACTCTCGGCGTTTCGGAGGCGGAAATAACGGAAAAACTTATGGCGATTTTTTCCCAGTTGGAAGATGCCTCGGTGAAGGCGACTGACGAAATTCTCAAAAAAAGAAAGATAGAAATTTACGACAGCATTTACAGGTCACTCGGTATCTGCGAACGCTCGCGCAAAATTTCCTACGAGGAATTGATGCGGTGCATTTCATACATTCGGTTCGGTCTGATGATAGGACTGGCGCTTCCCGTCGATGGGGAAAAACTCAATAAAATGCTTGTTATGAGCCAGCCTGCTCATATCGAGGAAAGAGAGGGCAGGGTGATGTCTCCCATTGAGCGCGATCGTATGCGAAGCGAATTCGTCAGGGAAATTTTAGGATGAGAAATCTTCAGGAAATCATCTTGAAACTTTCGCAGTACTGGAGCGACAGAGGTTGTCTGCTCGCGCAGGGCTACGATGTCGAGAAGGGGGCGGGGACATTCAACCCGATGACCTTTCTCAAAATTTTCGACAAAGGAAAGTGGTTTGTTGCCTTTGTGGAGCCTTCGCGCCGTCCGCAGGACGGGCGTTACGGCGAAAATCCTTTCCGTCTTTACAAGCATCTACAGTATCAGGTTATTCTGAAACCCGCTCCGCGGGACTGCCGCAATTTTTATCTCGGCAGTCTGAAGGCCATAGGCATCGATATAGAAAAACACGATATCAGGTTTCTGGAGGACAACTGGGAATCTCCCACGCTCGGGGCGTGGGGGCTCGGATGGGAAGTCCGCTGCGATGGTCTTGAAATCACGCAGTTTACCTATTTCCAGCAGGCAGGCGGCATAGACCTCGATGAGATTCCCGTGGAACTGACTTACGGTCTGGAGAGAATAGCGATGTTTCTTTCGGGCAAAAAAAATGTTTTTGATATTGACTGGAGCGACGATGTTAAATACGCCGAAGTGAGAAAAAGAGAGGAGCGCGAGTTCAGCCGGTATTATTTCGAAAAAGTCTCGTCTGATGACATTTTTAAAATTTTCGCGGAATTCGAAAAGGAGACGGAGCGACTCATTTCTGACGGGCTTGTGTTGCCCGCTTATGACTGTCTCCTAAAACTTTCGCATTATTTCAATATTATTGATGCTTCGGGCGGTTTTGACCACGCAACGAGAACGCTTTTCGTGAAAAAGATAAGGTCATTTGCCGGAAGAATCGCGGAGATTTACAGGTCGAAAAAATGAAGAAATGCGATTTTCTCGTGGAACTCTGCGTCGAAGATTTCCCCGTTTCGTCTCAGAGTCCTGTCGCCAGGGAAATTGCCTCGCGGATTGCGGAACTGTTCGAAGGTGAGGGGATATCCTTTTCGGAAAACAAAGTTTTATTTTCCCCCAGGCGCATCGCGGTTATTTTTAAGGGCGTTTCGCGGGAAATTCCCGAGAAGAAATCTCTGATAAAAGGGCCTCCGTCGAGAATTAGTTTTGATTCGGACGGTCATCCGACAGAAATCCTAAAAGGTTTTCTCAGAAAAAATTCCGCGAATATCGATGACTTGAGAGAGCGGAACACGGAAAAAGGCAAATATGTGTTCGCTGAGATCCGTTCGCCAGCCCGTCGGACGGAAAATATTATAAGGGAGAAAATTCCCCGTCTTCTCGAAAATCTGAAATTTCCAAACTCTATGAGGTGGAACGGTTTTTCTTTTCCTCGTCCTGTAAGAAACGTTCTTTTGCTGTTCGGGAGGAAACCTCTCAGGGTGAAATGCTTTGGCATAAATTCGTCCGCTTCGTCGCGGGATTTCTATCAAAGGCCGCTTAAGGTTTTATCGCCCACTCTTTACGAAAAAACGCTCGAGCGCAGAAATATAATTGTCGATGCGGAAAAGAGAAAGGAGAGAATCCTGTCGGCTTTTTCCGAAATTTCGGAAAGGTCGGAAGAGGAGATAAAAATCAATGGTAAACTTCTTGCTGAGACCGTGGGAATATGCGAATATCCGACTGCGGTGGATGCGGATTTCGATGAAAGGTTTCTATCAATTCCGGCGGAGATTGTGGAAGAGACGTTGAAAGTTCACCAGAAATGCTTCTCTGTTTTGAAAGATGGAAAAATTTCGGCAAAGTTCGTTTTTGTTATGGACGGAATTTCGAGAAATGTTTCCGAAATCAAAGCCAATTACAGACGTTGCGTCGAAGCGCGGCTGGAAGATACCGTTTTTTTCTGGAAAGAGGACACTTCGACGGGTCTCGAAAAATTTTTCCCCCAACTTTCTAAAATAAACACAATAGGTCTTTACAAAAATTTGTATGAGAAAAGCATGGCGCTTATGGCGTCCTGCGCCGCCCTTTCGGCGATTTATGCCCCTGAGAAGAAGGATAAAATTTTGAAAACGGCAAAACTTCTCAATTGCGATCAGGCCAGCAAACTGGTGTATGAATTTCCGCAACTTCACGGGACCGCCGGTTATTATCTTTCGCAGGAAGCCGGAATTGACGGGGAAGTATGCCGCGCGATTCTCGATGCGGTTTCGGGCAAACCGGGCAATGCGGCATCCGAAATCGTCGGTCTGGTGGATCGGCTGAACACTCTTAAATCTTTTTTCCACGCAGGCATCGTTCCAACTTCGTCGAAAGATCCTTTCGGCGGCCGTCGGGTTGCCGACGAGGCGATAAAAATTCTGATCAGATCGCAGATTCCGTTTGAGATTAGCAAAATAAAAAAATTCGTTTTTGGGGACTGTTCCGAAGATGTTTTTTCGAAGGTAATCGATTTTCTAAAAGACAGGTTCGCGATTTTTCTGAAAAAAAATGGGGTTTCGCCCGATGTGATTTCGGCTGTCGCCGGAGATTTTGAAATCCCCGGAAAACGTTTTTTGATAGCCGTTGCGATAGAGAAAATAAAAAAAGAGAATAAGAACGTGCTAAGCGAAATCGCGGCGGCCCATCGCAGGGTTGAGAATATTCTGAAGCAGGCTGCTGATGTCCGGGCGGAAGTTCCTGCGGAGGTTTTCGGCTTGGGCGAGAATTCCGCCGAGAAAAAACTCGAGACGTTTCTGAAGGAAATTTCGGGAGAGATTTTCTCTTTGGCGCGCAATGGCGATTTCGAACATGCGATTCTTAAACTGGCTGAAATAAAACCTGCGCTCGACAGATTTTTCGACTCCGTTCTGATTATGGATAGAGATCCGGCAGTTCGCGGCAACAGGCTATTCCTTGTGAGCGAAGCGGATGCCGTTTTTTCGGCTTTTGCCCGATTTGCGGAAGTCAGGTTGGAGAATAAAGCGCGCCGAGGTTCCGGCAAACAAGTGGTGGACAAAAAGGAATTAATTTAATACCACTAAGGGCAGGAAATAGTTTACCCGCCTTCGCAGAGCCCACTTCGCCGTAGTAGCCTACAGATACGAAGGCTGAAAAGCCACCCCGATTCATCGGGGTGGATGAATGCGAAACAAAGAGCGAGGAGGTTTTTTTATGGATAATGTTCTTCAGATAAACCCCAGAGAAGCGGGGAAAAAATCAGTTTTGAGGAATTTGCGCAAAGAGGGCAAAGTGCCGGCTGTCGTTTACGGCGCGGATATGACGCCGCAGGCGGTCTGGGTCGGCAAAAAACCGCTTAAGGAAATTCTGAAACATTCGAGAACTTCTGTGATAAATCTCGCCTCGGGCGAGAAGCACATCAGGGCGATAATAAAGGACGCCGCGTATGACACTTTGACTGACGAAATCATTCATGTGGATTTTATGAAGGTTGTGGCGAAAAAGGAGATAGAACTGACCGTGCCGGTGGAAATCGCAGGGGAATGTCCCGGCGTCAAGGCGGGTGGCATTCTGGATTTTATTGTTCGCGAAGTCGATATAAAGACGATTCCGTCCAAAATTCCGGAATCGCTGAAAATAGATGTTTCCGGTCTCGAAATAGGTCATTTCCTGAAGGTTTCCGACATAGAAGTTCCCGATGGCGTAAGGGTTTTGACGGATTCGGACACGATTTGCGTAAATGTTAAGGCGCCGAAAGCGGAAGCGCCGGCTGAGGAAGAAGCCGCCGAAGCCGCGGAGGAGCAGCCTGAGCCGGAAGTCGCGAAGAAGGGAAAAGAGAGCAAGGAGATTGAAGAAAAAGAATCCTCTCCGGTGGAGAAAAAATAACCTGGATTATTCACCCCGCATTTTGCGATGAATAATCCACCCTTTGGGCAGCCCATTTTATAGATAAAAAAGGAGCATTAGAAATATGAAGCAAACAAAATTCAAAGATTTGGCGAGGAATAAGATAGCACAGGAAAAAATGGGCTGTCCCCGATATTTACCGGGGATGCATGAATAATGCAGGATAAAATCCCTGCTTTTCCCTGCCGTGTAAGGTTTTATGCAAGAAATTGCCGTTTTTGGACTCGGCAATCCGCCGCTGTATAACGGGACGAGGCACAACATCGGCGCCGAAATCGCCGGGTTGCTTCTAAAAGGCTTCAAAAAGATATTTCGCGGAAAATTCTGCGAAATTTACGCGAAAGGGAAAAGAAGGGTGATTAAGAGCAGGGTTTATATGAATAATTCAGGTCTGGCTTTTGCCGAAGCGCATCGCAATACGAGGCTGTCCGTCGGAAATATTCTGGTGGTTTGCGATGATTTTAATTTGCCGCTCGGAAAAATCAGATACAGAATGAGCGGGTCCGACGGAGGGCACAACGGGCTCAGATCGATAATAGAAAGTTCGGGTAAAGATTTTCCTCGATTGAGAATTGGAATAGGCGAACCCTCCGGCGTCGACCCAAGCGATTTTGTTCTGGCGAAATTTGGCGCCGAAGAAATTTCCCGCGTCGAAAAGGCCAAAAAAGCGGCTGTTGGATGGATTGAAAAATTCTGGGATTCCGGTTGGGCCGGAAGCAATTTGACAATCGATGTTCAAAGCGATTAAAAGAAAAATTCTGATGGGGATTCTTGTCCTTGCGCCGTTTGGAATTACCGCGTATGTTTTTTATGTCCTTTTCCGCATTATCGCTGGTTTTATGTTTCCGGCTGTGAGAAAAATCCCGGTGGTCGGCGACTGGCCGCTTGCCGTGAATTATCTTATCAGTTTCATTTTGGCGATTTTCATTCTGTGGTTTCTCGGCGTTCTGGCTTCCAATATCTTCGGAAGAACGCTTTTTAATCTTTTTGAAAAAATTTTCGTGAAGACGCCCGTTATAAACAAAATTTATGTGACGATAAAACAGATTGTCGGGGTTATATCTTCGAACAAATCGGCATTCCGCCGCGTCGCGAGAATAGATTACCCGAGAAGGGGAATAAAGACCATTGTCTTTATCACGGGCGAAATGGTCATCGCGGGCAAAAAGCACTACTCCATTTTTATTCCGACAACCCCAAATCCTACAAGCGGATTTTTCTGCATGGTGCCGGAAGAAGAAGTCGAAAAACTGGATATAGGCGTTGAGGATGCGATGAAAATGATCGTTTCGGGAGGCATGCTGGGCGGCGAAAATCGATATTGACAGGAATTTTTTAATTTGGCAAAATATCAATTATGAAATTTGATTTTCAGTCTTTGCTGAACAAGATTACATCAATTTCCAAGGTTGGAGACACGATTGCCATTGATTTGGGGCAGTCTTCCGTAAAAATAGCCCGAATCAAGAAAGCAGGGGATGTGTTGCAACTGACAGACTGGGGCTTTATCCCGAACGGCATTTCCACCAATCCAACGGGAGAGACCAATCCTGAGGAAGTTGCGGAAGTCGTGAAATCCGTGAGAAGTTTTATTTCATCGAAGGGAATAAAGTCGAAAATCGCCGCGACTTCGATAATGGGGAATTTTGTAATTGTGAGATATGTCAAATTCCCGAAGATGTCGCCCGACGAACTTTCGAAAAGTTTGAGATTCGAGGCGGAGGAATTTATCCCTTTTGACATTTCGGATGTTTATCTTTCCGCGGAACTCATACGCGATATAGAAGAGGAGGGACAGCCGAAAATGGAAGCGGTTCTCGTCGCGGCGAAAAGGGATGTCGTTGACGCGAGAATCGGCATGCTCAGGGAAATGGGTTTAGACCCAATGATTATCGATGTTGACGGTTTTTGCGCCAACAACATTTATGAATTCTGCCATCCCGATTACGCCGGCTCCAATGTCCTTCTCCTGAACATCGGCGCGCAGATGACGACGCTTTCCATATCCGAGCACGGGACGATAAGAGTTGTCAGGGATATTCCGTTCGGCGGGAATCTTCTGTCCAATCTTGTTGTAAACGCTTTTGCCTGTGATTTCACGCAGGCGGAGGCTATGAAAAAACAGTACGGAATTGTTCCTTCCGCGGAACTCGAGTCGATGAGCGACGCGGAAACCGCCGAACAGGTCACGATGGCGCTGATTCAGGGCGTGGACGAGCAACTGATTACGGAAATGCAGAGGTCGATTGATTATTTCAATACCATTTCCGAAACAGGCGAAGAAGTAGGCAGGGTTGTTTTGACAGGTGGCGGCGCGCAGTTGAAAAATCTGGATAAATATCTCAACAGACAACTCGATATTCCGGTTGAGGTTTTCAATCCGCTTGACGGAATAGAACATCCGGATGACGCCGAACTTCTCGAAAACGCTTCCAGTTTTTGTGTCGCCATCGGACTGGCGATGAGAAAACCCGGCGATTCATCCGCCATCAGAGCCGTATGATAAGAATAAATCTTCTTCCCAGCGAGATAGAAAAGCGCGCGGTCGCCCAGAGGAGAACAATTCTCATAGCGTCGGCGGTTGTGGCTGTTTTGTTGGTTTTTGTGGGAATTTATTTTATGCGTCTGGCAAAAATCACAACTCTAAAAGGCGAATTGAAAAAACTCACGGCGGAACACAGGAAATACGAAAAAGACCTGAAGAAAATAAATGAGATGGAAAGTCAGAAGGCGGCTCTTCAGAACAAACTGAATGTGATAAACGAATTGATGGGTTCGCGGCTCGATTATCCGAAGATGATGGAGATTCTCACGCGCAAGGATGTTATTCCCGGAAAAGTCTGGCTTAAAAGTTTTTCCTCGCAGGGGACGGGAAAAATAAAACTGACTCTCGACCTGGAGGCGATGGACAATTATGCCGTTGCCGATTTCCTTGCGAATTTGGAGAAATCGCCTCGGTTCGACAACATAAAAATAAACGGTTTTTCGCCAAGTTCCTCGGGGGATAAGAAGACGCGCGTTTTCGGAATTTCCTGCGATTACAAACCCGAAAGAGGCAAAAAAAATGGCTGAAGCGAAGCCCGTGCCGAAAGAGCAGAAAATTTTTCTCGGAATTATCGTTCTTGTCGGGCTTTTTATGTTCTACAAAAAAGCGTATGTCCCGCAGGGCAGGCAGATAAAGCAGCTGAAGAAGCAGATAAAGGAGAAGAGAGACGAGATTGAAAGGATAAAAAGGAAAATAGCGAGGATGGCGGAACTTGAGGCGGAATTCGAAAAATTGAAAGTGGAGGTCGCC
>JAGHAK010000162.1 GCA_021161565.1 Elusimicrobiota bacterium
CGGCGTTTATGGGCATAATTTTTATTTTGATAAATATCGCCGCGGTTGATGGTTCGAAAATCATCGCCACCGCAGGAAATTTCACCCTTTACGACGCTCGGTGGTTTTCGAAAGGACCCCGGCACCTTGAACTGATTCTAATTCACCTCCTCGTTCAGGGAATTTCGCCGGTCGGATACTGTCTTTTCGCGGCTGGAATTGTCCGACACAAACGGCACAACTATCCAGCGGATTCTGTCTACAATATGATGACGAAAAAATGGTGGCATCTGGAACTCGCTTTGATAATTTTCGCGGTGTCGCTGCTTCTTGCGGGAATTGCGGCTCTTTTTGGGAGGTATTACACATACCTGTGGGTTATTTATTTTACAGGCGCGATTGTCGCGGGTTTCATCGATTTGAAGGGAATAAAAATCCCTCCCAGAATGGAAGTTGAAAATGAATAAAAATAAAAAATTGAAAATCAGTGCGGACAAAGTGAAGAGAATGAAGGAATTGTGCCGTAAAAACGATATTGGTAAACTTTTTGTCTTCGGTTCCCGTGCGAGAGGAGATTTTAGATATGACAGTGACCTGGATTTGCTTGTGCAATTCAAAAAGACGAAAGGTTTGCTGGATCTGGTCAGGCTGGAACTGAAACTTATGAAAATATTTGGCAAAAAGGTGGAAATCATAACATTCGGCAGCATACCTTCTTCGTTAAAGAGCCAAATTATGAAAGAGGCGGTGCCTATTTTGTGAAAGACGATACATTTTTTATAAAAAGCATATTGAATAATCTGACAGAGATCCAGCAATTTATAGAGGGTTTGGATTATAAAACCTTTAAAAATGAAAAAAAGACCCAATACGCGGTATTTAAGGCGTTTGAAAACATCGGAGAAGCTGTTAAGAATATATCGGCGGGAACTCGGAGAAGACATCGGTTTATTCCGTGGAGGGAAATTGCGGGATTGAGAGATAAACTGATTCACGGTTATTTCGGCATAGAAGCAAAAATTATCTGGAAAGCGGCTAAAAAAGAAGTTCCCGATTTGAAAAAATTGTTTTCAAAAATTGCAATATCGCGAGATATAGGAAAGAAATAAAGATGATTGAGAGAAAAATGGAAGTTGAAAAAAAATGAAAAGCAGAAAGAGAGAAAATATTTTAAAAAAGGAACTCAGAAGAATAATACGAGTCGTAAAGGAGAGATACAAAGCCGAGAAAATTATTTTGTTCGGTTCTCTTGCAAGCAGAAATGTTTCAAGCGAAAGCGACCTGGATATTATGATTTTGAAAAAGAGCAGGAAGCGTTATCTGGACAGGATCGACGAATTTTTCAGAATTGTCAAACCTGAAATAGCAGTGGATGTTTTTATTCTGACACCATCAGAAGCCCGAAAGAATAATCCGTATGTCAGAAAAATTTTTGAAGAGGGAAAAGTTGTTTATGAAGCGCAGAAGCGATGAGTGGTTAAATCTGGCGTTTGAAGATTTGCGAGCGGCAAAATTGCTTTTCAGAGAAAAAATTTTTTCATACGCCTGTTTTCATTCCCAGCAGTGCGCGGAGAAGGCGCTTAAAGCACTGATCGAAATGAAAGGAATGGTTCCAAAGATTCATTCAATAGCGGAACTTTTGAAAATTTGTCGGAAGTTGCGATTGCCTTTGCCTGAATTTGACAGGTCGCTGGTTTTTCTCGATAAGTTTTACACGCTTACGCGATATCCTTTTGTCCCGGGGATGGTGAAAGGGAAAAATCCGAACAGAAGCGATTCGGATGCGGCGATTAAAATTTCTGAAAAAATCTATAAATTTTGCAGGAGAATAGTCGAAAAGAATGAGAAGTAAAAGTAAAAAATTTGTTTTTGTTGTTCTGTTAGCGTTTCTGGTGATTGCCACATCTTCTGGTTTTGGTGCGGTTCTGATAAAGGACGGGTTTGAAACAGGGGATTTCACCGGCTGGAGTGAGGTCGGGACGGCTTCCAGCATTGATGTTACCGCGGAGAAAAGTTACACGGGAAGTTATTCGGCGTATTTTAAGGATCCGACAAGCGCGTTTTCTGGCAGGGGAATAGAGTCCGATTATGTTTCGATTCTGTCTCCCGACAATTATTGTTTCACTCTGAGTGCTTATTTCTATGTCGTCAACGAAGGCGCGGGAGAAATCACCGACACCGATTTGCGCGTTTATGTGAAGTGGTACGACAGCGGTTACACGGAAATCGCGGGAAGCGAATCGGGGTATCTTTCAGGCGAACATCTTTCGGCTTTCGACAGTTGGGAAAAAATAGGAAAAATAGGAATGACTCTGATTGCCGCTCCCGCAAATGCCAGTTATGCAAGAGTTGCTATTGACTGCAAGGAAACAGTGAATAATAATAATGATGTTTATGTTGACGATGTCGTTTTTGAATCCGCGGTTATGCCGGTTTATCTGAAAAAAGTCGGTCTCAATGTTTTCGACCCCTCGAGCGATTCGGAATTGAAGGTCTTTTTCCCGTTTTCGACTCCCGCGGGAAAACCCTCGTTAGCGAGAATCGTTTTTAATATGGAAAACACGCCAACCACGGAAGTCAAAGCCAATATCCTCATTTACGATGTTATGGGGCGTCTTGTGAAAACAATCGTCAGAGACGAGCAGTTTCAGTCGACGCATTACGACTACATCTGGGACGGCAAAGACGCTGACCAGCATTATCTTCCCTGCGGGATGTATATCATTTCGCTCGAGGTGGCGGACCAGGACACAGGGGATGTCATAAGAAAACAAAAAGTTGTGGCAATAGGAAGGAAATTGTAAAAATTAAAGATGAAAGATAAAAAAGGAGAAAAGTGAAAAAGTAGAAAAGTAGAAAAGTAGAAAAGGTAAAAGAACCCCCTACTTAATCTCCCCCCTGGAAGGGGGGAGAAAGAGAGGGGGGATTTTCCCTTATCAACTTATCAATTTGTTAACTTATCAACTAAAAGAGAAGATGAAAAATTGAAAATGCGAAAAAATAGTTCACAGTTCATAGTTTATAGAGGTTAGTAAAAAGGTGACAAAGAAAATTAAAGATGAAAGATTAAAGATGACAAATGACAGATGGAAAATGACAAATGAAAGATGAAAAAATGGAAAAATCAAAAATTAAAATGGA
>JAGHAK010000021.1 GCA_021161565.1 Elusimicrobiota bacterium
ATTGTGGATTCTTCGGTGATAAGTCCGATATTGTCGGATGCTTTCGCGCAGGCGGGAATCGCCGATGATGTGCGAATATCCCTCTCTGCGGCTCAGAAAATTTCGCAGACGGGCGGCAAGCTGGACGCCCTCGACCTCGCTGACAAAATGAACTTATATTTGGGTAAGTCATTTGGTAAAATGTATTTGGGCTACAATATGGAATTTATGAAGGATGTGTCGAAACTCGATTTGAGATACGGGTTTGAGGTTATGTATCGCATGAGGGGGGGGAATATCCTCAAGGCTATTTACCGTCCCGACGAAGGCGGTCAGGGTGAAAGGTATCTCGGCATAGAAAAGAGGATTAGATTTTGATTAAAAAAATTTTCATTCTGATAGCGCTGGCTGTTATTGTTCGTTTTCTGATTGTGCCTGCCTTTTTTCGTCCATCCGGAAGGTCGCTTGTTCTCGATGAATTCGGAATAGATAAAACGAAGTTTCCATATGTTATGTGGAAAAATTTCAGAAACGAATTTCAAACGGAAATCGCCGAGGTAATAGATTACAGAACATTGAGAAGCAGGGACGGGCATATCCTGCTTCTCTGCGCGGTGGGAAAACCGATTGAAAGAGACAAAACGGTGGCATTTCTCAAAAAGAAAGTCCTCGGTAAAAAAGTTACGGTTCTGGTTTGCTCGGGGTCCACGGATTATTCGGGTCTTGTTTATGCGGTAGTCTTCTACGGCAGTCCCGCAAAGTGCCTGAACAAAATTCTCTATGATAAAGGTCTGGTCGATGTTGTCATAGAAAACCGTTTTTTCAAAAAGGATTTGTGGTTCAATGCTGAGACAGATTAAATCCGCGGCAATTTTCGGTATCGATGCGGTTGTTGTGACTGTCGAGGTAGATGTGGGAAGAGGAATGCCTTCTCTCGGCATCGTGGGGCTTCCGGGAAACGCCGTCAGGGAAGCCCGCGACAGGCTTCATTCCGCTTTGAGAAATTCCGGATTTTCCATTCCCGCGAAAAGAGTTCTCATAAATCTCGCGCCGGCGAATATCAGAAAGGAAGGCACCCAGTTTGATGTGGCGATGGCTGTCGGAATATTGGCGGCGTCTTCGCAGTTAAAAGGGGACTTCTCCTGCGAACTATTTATAGGAGAGGTTTCGCTTTCCGGCAGGATAAAACCCGTCAGCGGCGTTTTGCCGATGATGCTGATGGCTAAAAAAAAGAAGATAAAAAAAGTTTTTCTTCCGGCCGATAATTGTCCCGAGGCGGCTACGGTTTCGGGCGTGGAAATCATAGGGGTAAAAACTCTCGCCGAACTTGCGGATCATCTCGCTGGGCGAAATCCCGTCCCCGCGTATGTTGGCAGTAAAATCGAACTGGGGTATGACGCTTATCCCGATTTTTCCGAAGTTCGCAATCAGAAATTCGCGAAAAGAGCGCTTGAAATCGCCGCGGCTGGTGGGCACAATGTTCTGATGATAGGTCCTCCTGGATCTGGAAAGACGATGCTTGCCCTTCGTCTGCCAGGAATTTTGCCGCCTATGAGCGAAAAGGAGGCGATTGAGACAACCTGTGTTTATTCGGCAAGCGGTCTGCTTCCCCGTGAAACGGGTCTTATGAAAACTCGCCCCTTCCGCAATCCGCACCACACAATTTCCGATATCGCGCTTGTCGGCGGAGGAGCGAACGCCAAACCCGGAGAAATTTCCCTTGCCCACAACGGAATACTTTTTCTCGATGAATTCACGGAGTTCAACAGAAATGTCATCGAGGTTCTGCGCGCGCCGCTCGAAGACGGCAAAATTTCGGTGGCGAGAGTTAGGGGTTCCCACACTTTTCCCGCCTCTTTTATGCTTGTAGCCGCGATGAATCCCTGTCCCTGCGGTTATCTGGGGCATCCGACGAGAGAATGCGTCTGCACGCCGTATCAGATAAGCAAATACAGAAGCAAAATTTCTGGACCCATTCTTGACAGGATAGACATACAAATAGAGGTTCCCGCGCTCAGATTCGGCGAGATTTATTCCAACGGCGAGGAAGAAAGTTCCGCGCAAATCCGCCAGCGGGTTGTGGCGGCAAGGCAGATCGCGCTTTCGCGGCTTGAGGGAAGGGGCATCTACACCAACGCGAGGCTTCGGGTTAAGGATATAAAAAAGTTCTGTAAAGTTTCTTCGTCTGCGCTTAAACTTCTGGAAAGAGCGGTTGACAGATTTTCCATTTCGAAAAGAGCGGTCGACAAAATTCTGAAGGTTTCCCGGACAATCGCGGATATCGAAAGTTCTGAAAATATAAAAGACGAACACGTGGCTGAAGCGCTTCAGTATCGTCTTGAAAGTATGTAGATGAATTTTTCGCTTCCGATTTGTAGGTGATATGGACAGGGTTTTTCTTGTGGGCATTTCTGTCGCCGGGATTTCCGAAACTTTTGATTTGACGGAATTGGGGCGGCTCGTGAAAACCGCTTCTGGCAAAGTCGTCGGCGAGAAAATTTTCAAAATCCATCGCCAGAATCCAGCATTGTGCATAGGCAAAGGACAGGCGGAAGAACTTGCCGCGATTGTGGCGGATTTGAAGGTGTCGACAGTCGTTTTCGACACGGAACTTAAACCTCGGCAGCAGAGAAATCTTGAAAAAATGCTTTCCGCGGGAATCATTGACAGAACGCGGCTCATTCTCGACATTTTTGCCCGTTCCGCACATAGCGAGGACGGGAAAAATCAGGTGGAACTTGCGCGTCTTCAGTATATTCTTCCCCGTCTTGCGGGGAAAGGGGTGGCTATGATGCAGCAGGCGGGGTTTATCGGCGTTAGGGGCCCGGGCGAAAAACAGATTGAGTACGACAGGAGAAAAATAGAAAAGAGAATCACTGTTTTGAAAAGAAAACTCAAGACGCTGGCGAAGAGGAGAAAACTTCGCAGATCGAAAAGAATAAAATCCGGAATTCCCATCATCGCTCTTTGCGGTTACACCAATTCGGGAAAAACGACGCTTCTGAACGCTCTCACCAAAGCGCGCGCTTCCGCGAAGGACCGCCTGTTTGAAACGCTGGAACCGTTGACGAGAAGAACGAAGATTTTCGACAGGGATGTGATATTTATCGACACCGTCGGTTTTATTCGGAACATTCCGCCTCAATTGATAAACGCTTTTCACTCAACGCTGGAGGAAATTGCGCCAGCGTCCCTTGTCCTTGTCGTTCTCGATGCTTCCGACCCTGCGGTAAAACCCCAAAAAAAAATAGTGGACGAAACCCTGAAGGAACTGGGCTTTCACAAAATTCCCAGGATTTATGCGGCGAACAAATCAGACAAAGAAAAGATTTTCTGTTCAGCTGGCTGCGTGAAGATTTCGGCTCTTTACAAAAGGGGGCTTGAAGAATTAAAAAAACATATTTACGAAGCAGTGATGTAGCGGGCGAATTTGGTAAGTGGTAAGTAGTAAGTAGTAAGTGGGTGGGAAATAGCGGGCGAATGAAAATGGTGAAAAGGGAAAAAAGTGGGAAGGGAAAAGAATTGCCTTATCAACTTGTTAACTTATCAACTTGTCACTTTGTTATTTTGTTACTTTGTCATTCCGAAGGAGTGAAACGACTGAGGAATCTTATTGCAAAAAGATTTCTCGCTATCGCTCGAAATGACAAAGGAAATAAAAAATGGAAAAATCAAAATGAAAGATGAAAAGTGAAAAAGTGAAAAAGTTGAAAAGTGAAAAAGGTGAAAAGCCCCCTACTTAATCTCCCCCCTGGAAGGGGGGAGAGAGAAGGGGGTTTCCCCTTATCAAATTGTCGTTTTATCAACTTATCGCTTTATCATTTCGGAGTTAGAATTCGAGATATAATATGAATGTTGTTCTTGTGGGTAAACCCGGCGTCGGAAAAACGACGCTGTTTGCGCGCCTCACCGGCAGAAAAATCTATCCCCGTCCTTCCGGCGTGGACAGAGTCACCAGCGACCATCAGACTTCTTTTTTCCGGTGGAAAGGGAAAAGGATTTCCGTGACGGATACGCCCGGTCAGAGGTTGGGCAGGGATATCTGGGAAATGTCCGGCATTTTGGCACATGCGGACGTTGTTGTGGCGGTTTGCGATGTGAACGATTTCGATTCCTCGGATGTCGAAATAATTTCCGCGGTTAGGAAATTCGGCAAACCTGTTATTGTCGCGGTGAACAAAGTGGAAGGGATGAAGAAACGCCGGCATATCGCCGATTTTTACGCGACGGGCGCGGAAATATTTGAAATTTCCGTGCTGATGAACAGGGGTTTGAATGAATTTCTGGACAGGATAGCGTCTTTCGGAGACGGAAAAACAGCGTCTTCCAGCCCGAAATGCGATATTTCCGTTGCCGTTGTAGGCGCTCCGAATGTAGGAAAATCCACTCTTCTCAACGCTCTTTTAGGGAAAAAGAGATTCAGAACTTCTCCCTCCGCCGGCACAACGAACGAAGTTGTCGGAGAAATCCTGAAAACAGAGAGGGGCGTGATGCAAATTTTCGACACCGCCGGCATTTTTAGGAGAATCAAAAAGGAGGAAATCCGCGTTTACAATTTCAGAATGATAAAAAACTTTATCAGGATTGTTGATGTTGTCTGTTTTGTCTGCGACGCTTCGGATATCTCGCAGAAGGATTTTCGTCTTGCTTCGAATATCGTTGGGAAAAACTGCGTTCTTGTTTTCAATAAAACCGATATTCTTTCAAAGGAGGAAATTTTCGAATTGAAAAAGCGCGCGGCCGGAATTTTCCCTTTTCTGCCGGATCCTCCCGTTTTTTTTATTTCCGCGCTGAAAAAGAAGAGAGTAAAGGAAGTTGTTTCCGGCATTTTTTCCGTTTTCGAAAAGTCAAAGGCGGAATTGAAGGGCCTTCGCAAAATTTTAAAAAATCCGCCGCCAGTTTTTTCTGCGGTAAAATTCAGGGAAATAAGGCAAACGGGTTTTTCTCCGCCTGTAATTTTGCTAAAATACAAATCGGGAAAACCGATGGTTCCGTCGAAAAAAAGATTTATGGAAAAACTCATCCGCAAGAATTTTGCTTTGAGAGGAGTTGCGCTGAAAATTATATGGAAAAAGATTTAATTCCGAAACTTATTTTCGCCTATTTTTGGGGTTCCATTCCTTTCGGCTGGATTTATGTTAAAATTTTTCTTGGCAGGGACATCAGAAATTTTGGGTCGGGAAACATCGGCGCAACGAATGTTTACAGGGTTTGCGGGATTTTTGCGGCTGTTCTGATTTTTCTTCTCGATTTTTTCAAAGGGTTTGTGCCTGTCTATTTTTTTTCGCCTGTTGTATTTCAAAAAATTTTACTCGGTCTGGCGGCAATTTCAGGGCATGCTTTTTCCTTTTTTCTGAAAGGTCGAGGAGGCAAGGGCGTTGCCACTTCCGCAGGCGCGGCGGTTGCGTTGGCGCCTCTCCCTGTCGGAATTTCGCTGGCTGTTTTTTTGCTTGTTTTTTCGGTTTCGAGAATCGTTTCCGTTTCGTCTCTTCTGGCGGCTTTGTGCCTCCCACTGTTGGTTCTCCTTTTTAAAGGCGGAAAACAAATTTTCTGGTTTTCTGTCGCGGCGGTCTGTTTTATATTTTTCGCTCACAGAAAAAATATCGCCCGGCTTTTGCGCGGCGAAGAAAAAAGAGTTTCGAAAATCGGATGAGAAAGTTTATATTCTCTTTTTTATTTTTCATCTTTAATTGTTATGCCGAGTATCAGGGAAGTTATTTTTCCGTGTATTTCACAAAATACGAAACATCAGGCTCTTTAAGCAACCCTGATAACTCAAATAATCAGGCGCATTTTCAGGCATTTTTGGATTTGATAAATAATGCTTCAAGTTCGATAGATATTGCCGCGTACGAGCTCAATGATGACAGTAATGCTTCTGAGATAATTACCGCTCTGAATAATGCCGTGGCACGTGAAGTTGAAGTTTGTCTTGTTCTTTATGACAACAATTACGATATTGTAGATCTCAGTACTTCAGTACAAAAAAAAATAGATTACTCAAGTAATTATATGCACAATAAGTTTGCAATTTTTGACTCTACCTGCATATGGGTAGGTTCTACAAATTTCACTTATAATGGTTTCCATGTAAATCAGAATAATTCAATTATTTTGCGGAATTGCTCAAACCTTATTTCGAATTATCAGGCAGAATTTGATGAGATGTTTTCAGGAACTTTTCATGGCGGAAGTTCCACGCAGAATTCTTACACCATCAACGGAGTGTCTGTGAAAAGTTACTTTTCTCCAGAAGACAAACCAATAACAGGCGCGCTTAACACAGAAGTTGTGGGGGCATCAAGAAGCATTTTGTTTCTGATTTTCCGATTCACAGACACTACAGTTCAGAACTCAGTTTTTGACAAGTGGCAAAATAACAATTTGATTGTGGAAGGGGTTTTTAATTACGGGCGGGATTCATATGCCGACTGGGCGTCACAGGGGATGGATGTGAGAAAAAGTCAGGAAGGCAATAAGGTCCACTCAAAATTGATGATTATAGACACTTCAAAAATTGTGACCGGTTCCCCAAACTGGTCCGACAATGGAAATTCCTCCAACGACGAGAATATGCTGATTATTGACGACCCCGTTCTCGCCTGCGCGTATTTGAGGGAATTTCGTCGGGTTTATGAAAATGCAATAAATGAATATTCTACTGCTACAATAACTTCTGATGACTCCCAGAGACCCCCCCCTGTAACAGAACTGGATTTTGCTGTTTCGCCGTCCTCTTCAAATGTCGTGATTGATTTGACTTGGCAGCAGCCGTCTTATCCGGAATTCGGCAGGTATTACATTTATGTCGAGACATATAATTTCTCGACTTCGGTTTACAACATTCTTCCCGATTACGCCGGAATTTCCGATATAACCACGACTTCATACTCGTTTCAGGGCATCGGAAACACAACATATTATTGTATGGTGAATTATGTCTCGAACTACGGAGTCGAGAGCGAGAAGAGTTCGCTTTTGACAATCAGTCCGACGCCTCCGCAGAAAATCACCACTCTTACGGGGTTTGCAGCGGGAAACGGCAAAGGAGACATAAATCTTTCATGGATTGCTCCGAGAGAGTTTGATTCGGTTCCCACTTCAGGAAATTGTAAGAGATATTTTGTAAAACACGCGACATTTCCCTTTGAGAAATACAGCGACGACGGCGCATACGAGGTTGATGTTTCGACGATTGTTCCTAAAAATCCGGGTGAACAGGAAAATTTCGTTTTGAATTTTCCAGCAGGCAACAGATATATAGCGGTTTTCGGCGAAAACTCCAACAACATCATTTCCGAGATTTCCAATCTTTTGGATGTTTATGTCGTTGACACTTCCTCGCCTTCGGCTGTTACGGACATCTCTGTTCAGAGAAATGGCTCAGACGGGTTTTATCTTACATGGACAATGCCAGGGGACAACGGTACTGAAGGGTCTGTCACCAGCTGCTTTGTTTACTATTCATCTGCTCCGAATTTTGACACTGTGGAAATTGCGACAGTGACTTCCCCTTCTTCAGGGGGAGATTCACAGAGTTATTTTCTCACAAACCTTGATGAATTTGTCAGATACAGGATAAAAGTAAGACCCGTAGACGAGGCAGGCAATTATTCGGAATCTCCTTTTGTTTACGCCTATACAGGGATTGATTTTACAAATACGCCGTCTTTTATGGATTCCGTGAATGTTTCGACATCACCGACTCTCGAAGTGTGTTTCAAAATAGAAATCGACACGACTTCGGCTGCAAGCTGTGTTGAAATATGGGATACGCGTGACAACGCAGGGAATCAACTCAGTTCAAAAGATTTGCAGTTTACGGTTTCAGTGTCTAGCAAGTCGATAAAGATTTATCCAACGCTATCTCCAAACCATAAATATGAACTGAAAATTTCGATAGATCTAAAAGACATAGACGGTTTTCTGATGCTTGCCTCGCAAGAGGTGCAAGAGGTATTTACATTTGTTACTGTTTGCTCTCCCGATAAGGAAAACGTTTTTTTTGACGCTCTTGGTTCATCAATAACAATTCCTTCAGGAAATTTTTCCCAGGCAGGTTATGTCGAATTCGGAACTTCCACTGTTCAGATCGCGCAGATAACAGGTTTTGATTCCTCGGATATTCAAAGCGCTCTTGCCGAAATTCCCTCGAACTACGCGGTAAGCGGCCCATTAAGGGGTTTCAAGACCAGCCCCGAGGATGTCACGGCGGAAGTCCCCGTCGCTTCCGGAATACCGTATTATTACGATCCGACGCTGAAGAAGTTTTTGAAGGCGACATCCGAGAGAAAGTCAGACGGCGAAATTGTTTTCGAAGAGGCATCTCCTGCTGTTTATGTTTTTGTTTCGGAAACATCATTCAGGGCTTCGAAACCGACAAAAGTCTACGCTTACCCCGTGCCGTGTTCGGGAAACAGAATAACTTTCTCGAATCTGCCTTCCTCGGCAAAGATCGGGATTTTTACGATTTCGGGCAGATGCGTGTTCAGGGAAACTGTCACTTGCGACCCTGTCAGGAAGGAATGGGACTGGAATTTTGAAAATGTGTCTCCAGGATTGTATTTCTGGGTCGTGGACGGAACGAAGGGAATGTTGATGATAAAAAGATGAAGAATTTCAGACTTGGCCTCTGGCGTCTTATCCTGTTTTTCTTTTTAACTTGTTGTTTTATTGTCTTATCGCCGTATCCTGTTTTCTGCGCCGTTGGCGAAAATTGTTTCGATTTTCTTTCGGTTCCTGCTTCGGCGGCTTTATCCGTCGAACCCGTGTCAGCAAATCCTGACGGCATTTTTTCCAATCCCGCCGCGTTTTCGGTTGAGAAAACGGAAGTGGAAATGTCCTATTCCAGATGGTTCGAAAATCTCGATTTTTACGGATTCGGTTTTGGTCAACGGCTGACAAAGAAAATGAGTTTTGCCGTCTTTCTCGCGCAGATGGGTCTTGTTTCGCGGATACAGGGTTTCGACAGCGAAGGGTATCCGACTTCTTCTGTTGGTTATTCGAATTTTAGATATGCCTCAGGGGCGAATTATTCTGTTTCGCCAAAAATAAGGGCTGGGATTTCGGGAATTTTCGCGGGAGAGTCCCTGGCCGGCGATAAATTTTCGTCTTTCGCCGGCAACGCCGGTTTTATTTTTTCTCCGTCGCAGCATCTTTCTTTTTCCATTTCCGCGGAAAATATGGGAGGCAGAGTCGGTTTTGGAAATGAGTCGCGAAAACTTCCGGAAAAATTTGCGGCTTATGTTCTCGGCAAATTCGGAGGATTCGGATTTTCGGCTGGCTTCTCGGCTTCGGATTCTCTTTCTTCTTCAATCGGATTCGGGATGGATTTCGACAATATGACCGCCCGCGTCCTTGCTCTTGCGGACGGGAAGAGCGATATCCGTCTTTCAGGGGGATTTTTGTTCGATTTCAAGAAGATTGTTCTGGGTATTTCGTATCTTTCCCGCGGGGATGTCGGCGGTTCTTTTCTTACGACTGTCCGCTACAAATTTGACGCCCCGGGCATTTATGGCAAATTTGCGGCAAGCAGACTGCGGGCGAAAAAAGAGGCGAGGAAGTTTATCCGAGTTGGCGAGATAAGCGACAGCGCCTCTTCGGTGGACGATTTCGGGGTGAAGCAGGTCTGGATAAATTTTTCGGCGGACAGAAAACTGCCGATTTCGGATACCGTGAGGATTGCCCGCGGCGGCAGAATTATCTCTTCCGCAAAAATAACGGACACCGTTACGGAAACGCCGCTTGTGTATGAGGCTCTGGTTCTGCCGAAGACTATGAAGCAGGAGCCCGCGCTGAAGGACCTCGTTGTGATAAACGAGAAGAAAATGAAAAAGGAACTTGCCTCAAAGAGAAAAAAAGCGCGCCGTCGGCTTGAGAAACTGCGGAGAAAAATTCTGATGGCGAAGGCGTTTGGCTGGGATGTTTCAGCAGCCGAAAACCTGTTCGAAAGGGCGGAGTATTTTCTCGGAAAAGGCGATTTCGACAAATTCGAGATAAAAATTTCGAATCTTGCGGGTTCAATCGAAAAAACCTGCGAAAATTCGAGCCGCATGGAAGTTTCGGAAGTTGAGGACCTTTTGAAAGACGCGAAAAATCTCGGAGTCAATGTGTCATATCCCGAATCGCTTTTTATGAGGGCGAAAAGCGATTTCAAAAAAAAGAATTATGAATCGGGAGTCGCCAATATCAGAGAGGCGAAAAAGTGGCTCGAAAAAACGCTTAACGAAATAGAAAACGAAACGGAGTGATTGAAAAATGCGCGGAAAAATGTTTTCATAGAAAATGATTGTAAAAAAAGCGTCCGTAAAATTTTCCACTACGGGAAAGGTTGATATTGTCGATATAACCGAACGCGTGAGCGGAATTGTCGACGATTCCGATGTCTCCGACGGCATTTTGAATGTTTTTGTCCCTGGCGCCACGGGGGCATTAACGACAATCGAATGCGAAAGCGGCTTGCTTGAGGACTTTAAGGATTTCCTCGAAAAAATAATTCCTCGCGGAGCCGATTATAAACACAACCTTTCCCATGCCGACAGAAATGGTCATTCTCATGTGCGCGCTTCTCTGATAGGTCCGTCGATAACGGCGCCGGTTCGAAATGGCAAAGTTGTTCTCGGCATCTGGCAGCATATTGTTTTTATAGAGATGGACAACAGACCCAGGCAGAGGTCTCTTGTTGTAACGGTTATAGGACATGGCAAAACTTCAGGTCGCTCTTGATTTTGTGGATTTGCCGCGGGCGATGAAGGTCGCCAGTCTGGCTCTTGAAGGCGGCGCGGATATCATTGAAATAGGAACGCCTCTGATAAAGAGTTGCGGCATGGATGCGGTCAGGCGGTTTCGGTCGCAGTTCAGGGATGCCATTATCGTGGCGGATATGAAAATTATGGATACGGGTCGCCTTGAAGTTGAAGCCGCCGCGAAGGCTGGAGCCAATATCGTTACGGTCTGTTCGGCGGCGGGCATTTCCACGGTGCGGGAATGTGTCGAGGCTGGCCTAAATTATGGCGCGGAGATTTTTCTGGATTTTATAGGTGTGTCCGAAATTTCGCAGATTCAGAATTTTCTCTCTCTCAGCGTCAATTATCTCGGAATACACATTCCCATAGATGAGCAGATGAGGGGAAATGTCTCACCGATGCTCTTGACCGGGCTGAAAAATCTCACGACAATTCCCGTCGCGGTTGCTGGAGGAATAAATTCCGAAACCGCCGCTGATGTTGTCGAAAAGGGAGCCGAAATAATAATTGTCGGAGGAGCCATAACAAAGGCTAAAACTCCCAAAGAGGAAACCGAAAAAATAAAAAAAGCGATCAGCGAAAAAGTTTCGATAAAGTCGGAGTTTTTTGTCAGAGTCGATGAAAAAAATGTGAGAAAAGTTCTTGAAAGGGTTTCGTCTGCCAATGTTTCAGATGCCTTGCACAGAGGTCTTCCTGTAAAGGGAATAAAACCCCTGAAACAGGGTTATAGAATGATAGGACCTGCTCTCACTGTCAGAACCTATCCCGGCGACTGGGCGAAGCCGGTGGAGGCGATTGACAAGGCGAAAGAGGGCGATGTTATCGTTATCGATGCCGGTGGTGTCGCGCCTGCCGTGTGGGGAGAACTTGCCACAAACAGCGCCATTCAGAAAAAAATCGCGGGCGTTGTCATCTTTGGTGCGGTTAGGGATGTTTCGGATATAAGGCAAATGAATTTTCCTGTTTTCGCCTCGGTCGTAACTCCTCAAGCCGGGGAGCCGAAGGGATTCGGCGAGATAGGCGTTCCTATTGTGATTGGCGGCGTTAGAATAAAAACCGGAGACTGGATTGTTGGAGACGATGACGGGGTGATGGTCATTGCGAAGGAAAAAGCGGCGGAATACGCCAACCGTGCGATGGATGTTCTCGAGAGAGAGAACAGAATAAGAGAAGAAATAAAAGAAGGTTCCACTCTGGCTTCCGTAACTCAGTTGCTGATGTGGGAAAAGCAGAAGTAGAGTAAATTAAATGGCTAAAATAGAAATTTGCCCTTCGGGCGAAATAAGAAAATGAAAAGTGAAAAGAATGATATGGAGACAAAAAAATGGAAAAATCAAAAATCAAAATGGAAAATGACAGATTAAAATGTAAAAAGTATCTGCATGCCATTTCCTATGGGATAGGTGAATTTTGGATTTTGGATTGTCATTTTGAATTTTACGATTTGAATTTTGAATTGAAAAAGTGATATGAAGACAAGGAAATTTATCAACTTGTTAACTTGTCAACTTGTCAGCTTGTCATTTTGGCACTTTATCATTTTCGGAAGAAATTTAAAAACATATTATACGAGGGGGGATGAGTGAGGTATCTTGTGACAGGAGGAGCAGGTTTTATAGGCTCGCACATCGCGGAGGTTCTTGTAAAGAGAGGCAGTTTTGTGAGAGTTCTCGACAATTTTTCGGCAGGCAAAATGGAAAATCTGGGTTTCGCGAAAGACAGAAAAAATTTTGAACTCATAAAGGGAGATATACGGGATTTTAAAACCTGCCGCCGCGCGGCGAAAAATATGGATTTCGTTCTTCATCAGGCGGCGCTCAGATCTGTCCCGAAGTCGATGAAAGATCCTTACAGTTACAATGAAGTCAATATCAACGGGACGCTCAATTTGCTTTACGCCGCGAAGGATGCGAAAGTCAAAAGATTTGTTCTCGCGTCCTCGAGTTCCATTTACGGCGACACAAAAAAATTTCCTCAGGAAGAAAGCGATTTGCCCCTTTTGATTGCGCCGTACGCACTCTCGAAACTCGCGGGAGAATATTACTGCCGCGTTTTTTCCGAAAATTTTTCTCTTGAAACCGTGGCTCTCAGATATTTTAATGTTTTCGGGCCCAGGCAGGCGCTGGACGACGAATACGCGGTCGTGATACCGAAATTCATCGACAGCATTATGAATAATACGCCTCCGCCGATTTACGGTAACGGAAAGCAGTCGCGGGATTTCACCTATGTGAGAAATGTCGTCGAGGCGAATATTCTCGCCACGAAGGCGAAAAAGGTTTCCGGCGAAGTTTTCAATGTGGCTTGCGGCAGGGACACGAAAGTTATAGACCTCGTCAAAATTTTGAACGAAATTATGGGGAAAAACATCAAGCCCGCTTTCCTTCCGAAACGTCCGGGGGATGTTTTCAGAACCCTCGCTTCGACCAGAAAAGTGAAACGGAAACTTGGGTTCACTGGGCGATACACTTTTGAGGAAGGTTTGAAAAAGACGGTTGATTATTTCAGAAGCAAGAGATGATTCCAGCAAAGAAACAGGCTGAAATTCTGACTTCCGGATGCGTCAGCGTTATCGAGAGAGAGGAACTTCTGGAGAAAATTGAAACCGGCAAAAAACTCAGAATTAAATTCGGCGCTGACCCTTCGGCGCCGGATATTCATCTCGGGCATATTGTCGTTCTCGACAAACTCCGACAATTCGGCGAACTCGGACACAGAATTGTTTTTATAATAGGGGACTTCACCGCCAGAATCGGAGACCCGTCGGGCAGGCAGAAGACCCGCCCGATGCTTTCGAAAGAGGAAGTCATCGAAAACGCGCGGACTTACCAGAGGCAGGTCTTTAAAATTTTAAGCAGGGATTATACGGATGTTGTCTACAATTCCGAGTGGCTCGAAAAAATGACTTTTGAAGATGTTCTGAAACTGTCGTCGAATTACACCGTGTCCAGAATGCTTGAAAGGGACGATTTCAAGGAGAGATTCAAAAAGAATATTCCGATAAGAACTTCGGAATTTCTTTATCCTCTTCTTCAGGGGTACGATTCTGTCAGAGTCAACGCCGATGTCGAAATCGGCGGCAGCGACCAGATTTTCAATCTTCTTGTCGGCAGAACTCTCCAGCAGAAATTCGGCAAGGCGCCTCAGGTTGTGATGACGCTCCCCCTTCTTGTCGGAACGGACGGGCAAAGAAAAATGAGCAAAAGTTACGGCAATTACATATCTGTTGACGACAGCCCAGAGGAAATTTACGGGAAAGCGATGTCCGTAAGCGACGAACTTATGCTTGAGTGGGCTGAGATTTTCAGTTTTATAGACGCGGAAGAACTGAAAAAACTTCCGCCGAGGAATGCGAAGGCTCTGCTCGCTCGCTCAATCGTGAAATATCTCCATTCCGAAAAAGATGCTTCGGAAGCGGAACAGCATTTTGAGAAAGTTGTCGTGAAAAAGGATATTCCGGACGAGATTCCCGAAATCGCGGTTCGAGAAAAAACTCTTTCTGTTGTGGATTTGGTGGTTAGAGCCGCCTTCGTCCGTTCGAGAAGCCGCGCAAAAGCGCTGATAAACCAGAACGCCGTCGCGATTGACGGCAAGCCGGTCAAAAATTTCGCTCAAAAAATAGAAATAAAAGACGAAATGGTTCTGAAAGTCGGCAAAAGGAAATTTGTGAAAATACGCAGGAGATAAAATGGAAGAAGAAATAAACCGCGAACAGGAAAAAACCGAGGAAGAGGAAGGAGACAGGAAAGAGAATCGCAATCTCGCAAATGAGATTGTCGACGAAATGAAAAAGTTTTTCACTTTCGATATTCTTAATTACATCCGCAAGCCATGGAAACTGATAGGTCTCAATTTTTTTATGGGGCTTGTCAGAGGAATCGGTTTTTTTCTCGGGATGACGATTGTCGGGGCGATTGTCGTCGCTATTCTTGCGGGGATGCTTCGGAAAATAACGCAGTCCAACATCCCCGGAATAAGCCACTGGCTTGCCAATATCGTGGCGATGGTGCAGGATAATCTGAAAGGCATAAGATAAAAAATGAAAAATGTAGCGGGCGAATTTGGTAAGTGG